>CAZXMK010000417.1:0-2363 GCA_964641935.1 uncultured Syntrophaceae bacterium | reverse complement strand
GCGTTTCGTCCTCACCAAGACGATCACGATCGAGTACAAGAAACCCGTGCCGCACAGCCGGGAATTCAAAGTGGAGGGAAGGATCCTGGAGGTCCTGAGCGAGCGGGAGGCCGCGGCTGAGGGCATCATTATCAATGACGCGGGGGAAATCTGCACCCGCGCCACGGGGCTCTGGGCCACCTTCACGCCCGACGCGGCCCGCAAGCTGGGCGTCTCCGACGAGGGCACATTCGCATGGTTCGACCGCTACACGGCTTCCCCGGCCGATTGATCCGGCATCCGGGACACCGCTCCCGCGATTTCGGGTCCCATCGCAACATTCCCGGAGTAAAATCCTGAAGACCGGCAGCGGTGCGGAGTCACCCTCTGCCAGCGTGGCTTTCGCTGGTAAAAACGTAACCAATTCCAGCCAGGACCAGCAGCGCGGCACACCCGAGGAACGCCGCATTGAAAGCGGCATGACTGAGGGAGGCCGACGGATAGAGGAACTGCATCAGGCTGCCCAGTCCCTGGATGAAGATGGCGGCACCGAGCATGACGAAGAAATTCATCCCCGTCAATGCCGTGGCCACCATCGTCGAGGGCATCAGTTCCTTGATGTGCGTATAGAGAACGCCACCCGTACTGCCAAAGAAACCGAAAAGGCCAAAAAGGGTCGCGAGGACGACCACGGTTGACCCGACTGGAAGAACGGCAAGTGCAAAAAGAGAGCCCGACAGCCCCCACAGGGCCGTCACCATGATCCATTTCCGCGTGCGGAGAACCTTGTCGGAGAGATACCCGGAAACGGGTCCTCCCAGGATCAACGCGAGGTTGAAAAGGAACAGAACGTTGCCAGCAACCATAGGGGAACACCCCATCACGTTGATCAGGTACGGCCCCGCCCACAGACTCTGCACGGCCCCGTAAATTCCGTAGCGAAGGAACCCCGCCGCGGAGATGAGCCAGAAATCCTTTTTCCTGACGATCAGCCGGAAGAGATCGACGACTTGACCGAGCCGGTTGTCGCCTGCCTCCAGGGTCGGCGGACTGTGAACGGCCGCGATGGGCTTGCCCCGCATAACGAAGTATAGCGCGCCGGTCAGCAGCAGGTGGGAAAAGGCGATCAGGGCAAAGGTACTCCGCCAGCCGACCCACTGCGTCGACAGGACGAGGGGTGATGTCGAGGCGAGGGTGCCCAGGCTTCCAATGGAGATCACGGTCGCTGACAGGGTCGCGAAATGCGCAGGTCCGAACCAGATCGTAAGGATCTTGAAGGTGCCGATGAGGCTGCATGCCATGCCGACACCCATGAGCAGCCGTCCGAGTACAAGTGGGGCTGTGGATTCCGCCCGGGCAAAAATCAGGACCCCGACAAAAGCCAGCAGGTACGACCAAGGCATGGCTTTTTTCGGCCCCGCATGATCGAGGACAACCCCCATGGGAATCTGGATGAATGCGTACGCATAGAAAAAGGCTGCCGACGCTAGGCTGAGATCGGAAACGTCGAGGGAGAGGTCCCGCATCAGGTCCGGCACAATGACGGTGATGGAGGATCGGTAAAACATTGAAAGCAGGTAGAGAAACGACGCGACAAAAAATATGATCCAGCGGCTGGACAGCATGCGGGTGATCGATTCACGGTTGAAAGCGAACATCGATCGCTCTCGTGTAGTCAACAGGTGAGCCCCTTCTCGGAAGAAATGCCGGCGAGCCTCAAGAACGGCTATTTCAGAATCGTTTTGAGTTGATCGCAGCGTTTGTGGGCAGCCTGCATGAGACGTTCGGCATGGACGATCCGCCGCTCATGCGTCCCCCGACCGACCTGCCCCAGCTCGTCGAAGGCCATGCATTCGAAAACGAGTTTCCTGCCGTCGATCTCCGTCAGCGTGGCCAGCACCGTGATCGTACTGTTCAGGAAGACCGTGTTCAGATAGGTGACGGCTGTGGAGGTCCCAACCGTCACGTACCCTTCGGGCAGAAGTGGGTCGACCGTGCCGATCACCCCTTCGATCATCAGGGCCGTCAGCGTCGGGAACGGGATCAGCTCCCGGATGGCGTCGGCGCCACAACCGAAAGCCAAAACGTCGGCCTTGGTGATCTGTCTCTGAAGGGTCCCGGAAAGGCCGGGCTTGATATCCGGTGCATCCCACTTGAGATTCAGCCTGTTCATTGGCCTGTGCCTCCCTTCCATGGAATCCATCGCCGCAGTCTGCCGGTCGACAGAACGGGGTTCGCTCGAATCGTCTGACGCGCGAACTGCGCACGGGAAGCGGGGCCCTTCCGGCTGACGGGCCTTCCCCTTCGCTACTTGAACAGCGCGAGCAGGACGCCGGCGGCCACTGCCGAGCCGATGACGCCGGCCACGTTGGGCCCCATGGCGT
>CAZXMK010000416.1:0-2366 GCA_964641935.1 uncultured Syntrophaceae bacterium | reverse complement strand
GGCCGTCCGGACCCGCCCGAAGCCCCCCAGGCCAGCATGATGGCCGGGCCGATCAGGGGAATGTACATGAACCGGTCCGCCATGGCGATGTTCCCGATCTGGATGATCCCGCTCACGGGTACCAGGGTTCCCAGGTACCAGAGCCAGCCGACGCCCAGCCAGGGACGGCGCCTCGCCAGGGCAAAGACGGCAATGCTGACCGCAGCCAGGACAACTCCGGAGAGGAGCACCTGTCCGGCCGGCCATTGGCCCGGATGCGGGTAGAAGGGGGCCAGGCCCGCCGGCCAGAAGAACTGCCGGAGATAGGCTGTATAGGAGACCAGGGCATTGGCGATCCGGTCCGCCAGAGGGTAGGCGGCGCCGGGGCTGAGAGCTCCCGCCCGGAATTCGGCATGGTAGGCCAGGATGGAAAAACCGGCGGCGATCGCCAAGAGCGGAACCTTTTCGAGAACCAATCCTGTCCAGGAAGCCCTGCTGAATTCTCTCCTGCCCACGATCCCCAGAGCGGCCTCATTGCGGCGGAGCGGCCAGGCATCGAGGAGCAGGAGGACGAACGGCAGCGTCACGATCATCGGCTTGGCCATCAGCCCGAGAAGGAATACGACCAGGAGGAGCCCGTACCGCCACGGACCGGGGCGGAGTGCATACCAGGCATAGACCGCCAGGGCGGTCATCCAGAAAAAACCGCAGAGGACATCCTTCCGCTCGGCCACCCAGGCCACCGACTCGACGTGGAGCGGGTGAACGGCAAACAGCCCCGCCACGAAGGCGCTCCGCCACGGGGCGCCGGTCATGCGGCACAGCGCCAGGAACAGAATCACCGTGGACAGTCCGTGGAACAGGACATTCGTCCAGTGGAATCCGCCAGCCCAGTCTCCGTACAGCTGGACATCCAGCATCAGGGAAAGCCAGGTCAGGGGGTGCCAGAATCCCGCATCGAGGGTTGAGAAGGCCCAGGCGACCGAGGGACCCGTCAGGCCGGAGCGGACATGGGCGTTTCCGGTCACGTAAACGTTGTCGTCGAAATGGATAAACCCGAAACCGCCCGTCTGGCCGAAAACGATCAGGACCAGGAGAAACAGCGACAGGGCCAGGGCGGTCTCGACTCCCCCGTCGAACATCCCCGCACGCCGGAATCCGTCGCCATTCCGAAGCCGAATCTTCATGTCCCTCTTCCAGTCCGGGCCCTGCGGCGACGGAGGACTCCCCTCCACGCGCTCCATACAGCCAGCATCGTCCACGCCGTCACAGAAATCCACGCCCCCGCGAGAAACGTTCGCGGCCGGTACCGGAGCGCAAAGGCATGCTCCCCCGGGGGCAGGGAAACCGCCATCAGCGTGTGGTCGGCCGGTATGATCCTGTATGATGCCGTTGTCTGTTTTCCAAGCGGCTCGATCCGCCAGCCGGCGCTGTAATTCTCCGCGATGAGCAGGATTGCCGGCCGGTCCGTCCTGGCCGTGACCACCCTGCGGCTGCCTCCGTCATCCCGGATGGAGCACTCCCCGGCAGGCGGGGGCGAACCCGCCGGGAAACCCGGAGGATCCTCCAGGATCACGGTCCTCCGGGGATCGAAGGACGGATCCGCCAGGAGGGCGAGCGCCTCGTTTCGCGTCTTTGCCGCCTTCCAGTCCGTCAGCAGCCGGACCCTCGGGAGGCCGGTGTCCACCTCCCGGACGGCAATTCCGTCTCCGGCCGGAAGCAGGATGAAGCGGACACCCAGGAGATCCCAGAGCGGATGGTACGTGTGCAGGGGCAGGTAGGTGGACGCCCGGTCAGGGTTCACCCCCTGCGTAACGGCCATGAACTCGGCATACCGTTTCAGGACCATCGGCCCGTACCCCCAGATGTCCCGGCTCTCCGTCGACATGGCCGAGTTGGGGAGCACCCGGTTGAGCACCCGGTAATCGCCGGTCCTGGACGCATAGAACTCCCGGAACTGCGGGATGCGCGTCTCCCGGTAGTGAAACACGGGGCGGCTGATCCAGGCAAAGACGAATCCCTCCAGCGCGACCAGGACCAGGAGAAGATAGACGGCCCGGACATTCGTCCGGGCGATCCGGAGCAGGAGGGCCGTGACCAGCAGGACCATCGCCGCCGCCAGGACGCTCCGTGCGGCAAAGCCCGCCGCCTGCGCCACGAATGCCGGGTCCCGGTACAGCGCCGCCGGCAGGTAGGACTCCCCCGTTCCTGCGATTCCCATGACCAGCCGCGTCCATAGCCCATCCGCCGCCCCGCTCGAAGAGGCATGGAACAACCAGAGAGAGGAGGCCAGGAGGCCAAGGCCCGCCAGGCACACAAGCAGGATCCCGGCCCTGGGGAATGCCCGGCGGCGGATCAGGCCGTCCAGGCCGATTCCGGACAGGAGG
>CAZXMK010000415.1:0-2381 GCA_964641935.1 uncultured Syntrophaceae bacterium | reverse complement strand
ATTGACGTTCCAGGCATTTGTCTTCCATTTCCTGAGAAACCTCGTGCCGAAGATCCCCTTCATCGTTCTCACGATCGTTCATACAATCTATCTTATCCTGGTATTTGCGACGACGACCCTGTTTTATTCCACCCTCTTCACCGGTTATCTGTTCGTCATTGCGGTGAGCCTTGTTTTCATCGTCGGGATCAGTATTTTCGCAATGGCGAAGAGGGCTCCCTACTCCAGGCTCTTTTTCACGGGTTTTCTCTTTGTCGTGGCAGGCACGACCAACGACATCCTTCACTACCTGCAGGTCATCAACACCGGCTATTACCTTGCCCTTTTCTTCTCCGCCTTCATCGTCGCGGAGTCCATCATGCTTGCCGTCAAGTTCTCCCGGGAACACCGGATGGTTGCCGAGCTTTCCGAAAAACTGAAGGTCCTTGACAGGCTGAAGGATGAATTCCTGGCCAATACCTCCCACGAGCTCCGCACTCCCCTGAACGGCATCATCGGGATCGCCGAGTCCCTTATGGACGGTGCAACCGGGACCCTTCCCGAAAAGACCCGCCGGAACCTCGGGCTCATCGTTTCAAGCGGGAAGCGGCTCTACAGCCTGATCAACGATATCCTCGATTTCTCCAGGCTCAGGCACAACGACATCGAACTGCGGAAAACGCCGGTTGACATGCGGCAGCTTGTTTCCATCGTCATCTCGGTCATGCGGACATCGATGCCCCGCAGGGACCTCGACCTGCGGAATGAAATACCCGAGGACGCACCGCTGGTGGAAGGCGATGAGAACAGGCTGCTCCAGATCCTGTACAACCTCATCGGCAATGCCGTGAAGTTTACGGACAGCGGCCATGTGAAGATTTCATCGGCGGTGCACGGGGACAGCATGGAAGTTTCCGTGGAGGACACCGGGGTTGGTATCGAAAGCGGCCGGCTGGAGGCCATCTTCACGTCGTTTGAACAGGCGGACGGTTCCGTATCGAGGGAATACGGGGGCACCGGCCTGGGGCTCCCCATTACCAGGAACCTCGTCGAGCTTCACGGCGGAACGATCCGGGTCGAATCGGAGCCGGGGAAGGGATCGCGTTTCACCTTCACGCTACCCGGAGTCGTGGACAGGGACGCCGCGGAGGCGGTTTCCATATCGCCGCTCGTGATGAAGGATTCAGGTCCCGCGGAAGAAAACGGTCACGATCTGGTCTGGGGCGGCGATCATGAAGGACACCGTGAAAAGATCCTGGTTGTAGACGACGAGGCGGTGAATATCCAGGTACTCCTGAACCATCTGGCCGTCAGGAACTACAGGACCGACTATGCCTCCAGCGGGATGGAGGCTGTCGAAAAGATTGAAAAGGGAAATTATGACCTGGTTCTCCTGGACATCATGATGCCGAGGATGTCCGGGTATGAAGTATGCGAGAAGGTCCGCGAGACATACACGGCTTACGAACTGCCAATCATCGTCCTGACGGCCAAG
Organism: uncultured Syntrophaceae bacterium; assembly: GCA_964641935.1. Lineage (GTDB taxonomy): Bacteria > Desulfobacterota > Syntrophia > Syntrophales > PHBD01 > PHBD01. The sequence goes on along the minus strand of CAZXMK010000415.1, from coordinate 907 downwards.
AACCGGATTGCCGACATCGTGACGGCCTTCGATGCGGGAGCCAACGACTATCTGATCAAGCCGCTGGACCGGGTCGAGCTCTTTGCCCGGATGGAGACGCAGCTCTCGCTCAAGTACGCGGTAAGAGACGCCCTCGAAAATGCCAGGCTCGCCAACACGGACCATCTCACCGGAATCTACAACCGCAGGTTCTTCCTGAATTCCGGGAACCGGGAATTCGACAGGACACGGATCCGAGGGGGAGACATGTCCGTGATCATGCTCGATATCGACGATTTCAAGTCCATCAACGACCGCTTCGGCCATGACGCCGGCGACAGGGCGATTCGGGAACTGGCGTCACTGATCGCCGGGAACCTGAGAAGGAACGATATCCCGGCAAGATACGGCGGGGATGAGTTCGTGATCCTTCTCCCCGGCACGGGTCCGGACGAGGCTTCCGCGGTGGCCGAGAAGATCCGCGCGATCGTCGCCGCATGCTGCATCGACGTTTGTGGGGCGGCGGATCTGAACTTTACGACAAGCGTAGGCGTTTCATCGTACAGGCCCGGCTCTGCATCATTCGATGAAATCCTGAAGGAAGCCGATGCGATGCTCTATGTCTCCAAGACGGAGGGCAGAAACAGGGTCACCGTCCACAGGCCCGCGACGGACGGAAGGGAAATGAGCCCGGAAACGGCAGGAGACCGGCAATGAATATCGGAGACGGACCATCCGAGAGCCGTGTCGATCCGAATCGTTAGCGATATCGTGTAATTGCAGACTCATGTATTTCACATCACGGGGTTCATGACATGCAGAACGGATGTGTCAAGGACGATCGCCTGACAACCCGGGCGAAGCAGGACTGGTTCGGGCGCATCGACTTCCGGCAGATGGTGGAAGATCTCCAGGTGATCGTATGCGC
>CAZXMK010000414.1:0-2386 GCA_964641935.1 uncultured Syntrophaceae bacterium | reverse complement strand
CACGGGGATTCCCGCCGTCGCGGAAGCGTTTCCTCCTGAAGGTGCCGGCAAAACGGAGCGCCCTGTCCCGGAAACGCTTCCTGATTGCTCCTCTGGGAACCCCCGTGGCAGCCCCCAGCGCCCCGGAAGATCACACTTGGCAACAGGAGAAGGTAGGGGTTTTTCGTACGTCGAACGGTGCGGGATGAGGGGAACAAAGCAGACGGCCGTTTTTCAGCAGCCCGTCAGTCTTTCCAGAAGCGGGGCATGAGGAAGACCAGTACAGTATAAATCTCCAGCCTCCCCAGCAGCATGCAGGCGATAAGCACCCACTTCCCCGCCGCAGGCAGGCCGCTGAAGTTATCCATCGGCCCGACGGCGCCCAGCCCGGGTCCCACGTTTCCAAGGCAGGAGGCCACGGAAGAGACGGAGGTCACAAAATCGACTCCCAGGGCGCTCATAACGAGCGTCGCCAGGACGAAGATACCCATGAAGAGAATAAAAAACCCCCAGACGCTGCGGAGGACGGACTGAGAGACGGGGACATTCCCGAGTTTCACGATGGTCATGGCGTGGGGATGGATCACGCGGACGATCTCGAGGTATGCATGCTTGACCAGCAGAAGCAGGCGAAGCGTCTTGATGCCGCCGCCGGTGGATCCGGCCATGCTGCCGAGGAACATGCACAGGAGCAGCACGATCTGGGAGAAAGCCGGCCACTTTTCGAAGTCCGCCGTGGCGTAACCCGTCGTCGTCAGGATCGAGGCCACCTGGAAGGAGGCGTAGCGGAGGGCCTCCGGTGCCGACGTGCTGTTCCGGCCGAAAAGGTCCGCCGCCACCAGGAGCGTCAGGACTCCGAAGATGAGGAGATAGACCCGGATCTCCGGATCCTTCCGGACCGAACGGAAATCTCCCCGGAGCAGCCGGTAGTGCAGGGCGAAGTTCATCCCCGCCAGGACCATGAACACGGTCACGACGATCTCGATGTAGACGCTGTTGTAGGCGGCGATGCTGGCATTCTTCGAGGAAAAACCACCCGTGGGCATCGTCGTGAAGGCGTGGCAGACGGCGTCGAAGAGGGACATGCCGCCGAAGAGGAGAAGGACGACCTGCACCAGTGTCAGGAGGACGTAAACTTTCCACAGGACCCTGGCCGTGTCGGAGATCCGCGGCGTCAGCTTGTCCACGACGGGGCTGGGCGTCTCCGCCTTGTAGAGCTGCATCCCCCCGATCCCCAGGAAGGGAAGGATCGCGATGGACAGGACGATGATCCCCATGCCCCCGAGCCACTGGGTCAGGCTCCGCCAGAAGAGGACGCCCCTCGGCAGAACTTCGACGTCGCTGAAAATGCTGGAGCCCGTGGTGGTAAAGCCGGAGACGCACTCGAAGTAGGCATCCGTGAAATCCGGGATGGTCCCCGTCAGGAGATAGGGCAGGGTCGCCACCAGGCCGGCCAGCACCCATCCTCCCGTCACAATGGCGACACCGTCCCGGTGGCTCAGGTACCGGTCGGCGGGCCGGCCCGAGACGACCCTCATGACCAGGCCCAGGCATCCGGTGAGGACCGCTGCGAGAAACAACGGCCGGGCACACGGCTCCCCGTACCAGAGGGAGACCAGGACGGGCAGGACCATGAAGAGGCCCAGGTCGAGAACGAGGATTGAAAGCAGGTAGGCTATGAGCCGCCCGTTCATTCAAAATACTCCAGTTTCACCGTCAGGAGCTTTTCCAGCCGGGAGACGACGTCCTGCATTGCGAAGATGATGAGCCGGTCCTTCGGTTTGACGACCGTGTCGCCCCGCGGAATGATGATTTCATCTCCCCGCACGATGGCCCCGAGGATCGCCCCCTTGGGAAACTTCACCCGCGAGAGGGGAGCGCGGACGATCTCGGACGTCTCCAGGGCCTCCGCCTCGATGGCCTCAGCCTGCTCCTCCCGGAGTGGGGTCACCGACAGGATCCGCCCCCGGCGGATGTACTGGAGAATGGCCCGCACCGCGGCCATCCGCGGATTCAGGACCGTGTCGAGTCCCATGGCGGAGACCACGGGCATGTAACTGAGCTTGCTCACCCGGGTGATCGTGCGGCGGGCGCCCAATCCCTTGGCGAGGAGGGAGATGAAGACATTGCTCTCCTCGTCGCCCGTGAGGGCGATGAACAGATCCGAGGCGCCGGCGTTTTCCTCGCGGAGCAGGTCCCGGTCCGTCCCGTCCCCCCGGATGACCAGGACCTTGTCCAGGGTCGCCGCCATTTTCTTGCAGCGGTCCCCGTCATGGTCCAGGATCCGGACGTTGAGGCCCCGGCCGTCGAGGGCCCGGGCCACGGCGTAGCCCGTCTCGCCGCCGCCGACGATGAAGATGTTCCTGACGGGCCCCCCCTTCAGGTTGAGCCGTTCGAGGGTGTCGTC
>CAZXMK010000413.1:0-2391 GCA_964641935.1 uncultured Syntrophaceae bacterium | reverse complement strand
CGTTCGTCAGCTTCATGCAGAGGCACAGGTGAGAGCAGAAATGGCCGGCGATGTGAAAGGTCGGAAAGATGAACAGAAGGCGATCCCCGGGCTCGATGTCGTACATGTGGGCCGCAAGCTGCTGCACGTTCGTGGAGAGGCCGGCATGGGTGTGGACCACCCCCTTGCTGACACCCGTGGTCCCGCCGGAATACATCACGACGGCCGTATCTTCCCAGCGGGCCGCGTTCTTCACGGGCGTCGCCGGCGCCTTTTCGAGGATGCTCTGGAATTCGTGCATCCCGGGCTCTGACGGCACCTTCCGGAACATGTCCTTCTTCAGCAGCGGGAAGAGCTGCTTTTTCGGGAAGGGCAGATAATCGTTGATGTGGCAGGCAATGATGTCTTTCAGCGGGGTTGCGGCCCGGATTCTCTCGATCTTGGGCAGCACGAGGTCCAGCGTGAGGGCCATCTTCGACTCGGAATTGGAGATCTGGTACTCCAGTTCCCGGTCCGTGTAGAGAGGGTTCAGCATGACGGGAATCGCTCCCAGCCTCATGACGGCCAGGTTGGCGATGAGGACCTGGGGGATGTTGGGGAGCAGGATGGCCATCCTGTCCCCGCGCCGGAGGCCGAGGCCGGTCAGGGCGTTGGCGAAACGGTTCACCAGGCCGTCGAACTCCTCGAAGGACAGGCTCCTCCCCATGTAGTAAATAGCCGACAGTTTCGGATATTGTTTGGCGGCGTCGGCCAGTATCTCCGGCATGGTCTTCTTCTGGACCTTGATCTCGGGAGGCACGCTGGGATGGTTCTGCTTGTGCCAGACTCTCTGGAACGACATGATATCTCCTTTCACGGTGAAGATTGAGATATCGAATCATGCGTGGCGACAGGTTTCGCGATGCGCAGGACAGGGTGATGACCTCGGGGATGAGGAAGCGCCCGTGGTGAGATCAGGGTCTTCGCCGAGGCAACGGTCAGGCATCGGGACTTGTTCGCTCGAACCAATCGTCAGAACCTGTTCATGCTTGTTCGCTGAATCTCATGGGTTGAATGACGAAGGTGGAAACCCCGCCTCCACAGGGTTTCCATTTGGCATTGTGCTCCTGCCCGGGGGCGGCCTCTTTTGGAGGCTTCCCCCGGACAGGGTGCGGTACATCCGTGGGGCAGGACCCGATCAGAGCACCTTGAAATGCTTGATGTCCATCAGGTTGCCCGTTCTTTTTTCCTCAAAGACGGCCTTGACGCGGGCCCCCACCTTCACCTTCTCCGGGTCGGTGCTGTCCAGGAAATGGGTCAGACAGGTATCGGCGCCGTCCAGCTTCACGAAGGCCCAGGTGTACGGAACGGGGCGCTGGACCCCCGTGCTGGGGTCCACGAATCCGAACTGGACGATGGTGCAGACATAGACCGTCCCCTCGTCGGAGACCGGAATGATGTCGTCCAGCGTCAGCCCCTTGAAGCAGTGGCCGCAGACCGGCCGCGGGGGGACGTATACCCGCTGGCACCCGGGGCACTTGATGCCGACGATTTTCTTGTTGTCCCTGAGCTGCTGCAGAAATAAGGAACCGTGCTTTCCGACGCTCCAGTTGAAAGGCTGGCTGGCCTCGCCTGAAGAGATGGAAAGAAGTTCCACGTCTTCCCGTTTTTGATCGTTCATGACTTCCTCCCGATAGGTGCGTATTCCACGTGATTACGCTGGCTTCTTCTTTCCCAGCAGCATGATGTCGCCCCAGTAGCAGCCGCCGAAGCCCGTGGCGAAGGCAAAGTTGACGTCTCCGCCCTTGACCTGCCGGGCGCCCGCCTTGCCCATGACCTGCAGCGCCGACTCGCCGACCCGGATCAGGGCCGTCGCCCCGATGGGGTTGGAGGACATGACCCCGCCGGACGGATTGACCGGAAGCTCGCCGTCCATGTCCGTGACCCCGTCCCAGAGGAGCCTGGGTCCCTCGCCATAGGCGCAGAAGCCGATATCCTCCATCCATTTCAGGCCTGCGTAAGAGTAAGGGAGGTACAACTCGCAGACGTCGATCTCCTTGAGAGGCTCCTTGATCTTTGCCTTCTTGAAAACCGCTTTCGAGGCCTCGGCGATGGTGGTGTTGCGGTCCATGTCCACGTCCCCGGCGTAGACGAAATTGTGCCGGTTCACCGTGGCGTGAACCCAGGCCGGAACGGGGGCGATCTTCTCCGCCTTCCCTTCCGCGGCAAATATGACCGCCGCGGCCCCGTCGGTCCGGGGACACATGTCGCTCATCCGGAGAGGATAGGCGAGCATGGCGTTCTGTTCCGACCCGACGATCAGGTCGACCAGCTGCTCCGGCGGAATCCCCTTCATCCATTCCTGATGGAGATGCGCATACGGATTGTTCAGGGCGTGAAGCCGTTCCCTGACGGCGACCCGCGCCCCGTCGC
>CAZXMK010000412.1:0-2392 GCA_964641935.1 uncultured Syntrophaceae bacterium | reverse complement strand
GGTGCCGGCGGAGGATCTCCATTACCTGCCGCTGCAGGTCGCCGTCAAGCGTGGAAATGACCCTCCGGCTCCCTTCCGTCAGGAGAAGCCTGGCCGCGTGGGGTGCCATGGCCACGGCCGGTTGGATGAGGTAGGGCTGCCCCAGCCGAGTCTCAGCCAGGGACCGCAGGCGATCGAGCGTCGTCAGGCCCTCGAGGGAGCGGGCCAGGCGCCACGCCCGGGCGGCGGCCTGTTCGGGCCGGGCCCGTCCGGCCGGGATCAGGGCCGCCAGCAGGTACGCCTCCTCGTCGGTGAGGCCAGAAGGGTCCTTGCCGAAGAGTCCCCTGGAAGCAGCGGCCACGCCCTGGAGCTCGCCCCGGAAGGTGATCAGGTTGAGGTAGGCCTCGATGATCTGGTCCTTTGTCCAGGCCTCTTCGAGACGCAGGGCTGCCCGCGCCTGGCGGATCTTTTCCTCCCAGGTTCTCCGCACGGCCCGCGGACGCGCTTCCCGGTCCAGCCGAGCCGCAAGCTGCATGGTGATCGTGCTGGCCCCCCGGAGTGGGCCGCCGGCAATCCTCTTCGTGAACGATCCCGCCGCAGCGATCCAGTCCACGCCCCCGTGCTCCCGGAACCGCCTGTCCTCCCCCCGGACGACCGCACGGACCAGGGCCGGCGAGATGTCGTCCAGGGCAACCCACTGCAGGCGGCGCCCCGAGGGGTCGACGCGCAGTTCATGAATCACGCGGCCGTGGCGATCCAGGAGAAAGGCCTCGGACAGCCGCCAGTCATCGCGCACCTGGGCAAAGGGGGGAGGCGGCGGGCCTCCCCGCAGCATGCCCGACACGATCCAGGCCGCCGCACCGGCGACCAGGACGAGGACCGCGGCGGACCAGAGGAGGATCTTTTTTCTCATGCCGCTTCCTCTCCGGCTGTCCCGCTGAAGATCACGGAGCCCCGACCGTCAGGATCGCGTTCGGCGACTCACCGAACATCTCCGGGGAGTAGAGCGCCTCCACCCGAGTCGGCGGCAGGTGGAACGTCCCGGCGTTGTTCAGCCTCAGGGTGTACTCCACGGACCACTTCCCCTTCGGCACGTACTCGTAATAGAACCGGCAGGCCTCAAAGGACTTTTCCGTGAAGGCCGGCCAGGCATATCCCCGGGACTGCTCTCCCGCCTTGAGAAGGGTCGATCCGCCCCCGATATCCGTCCGCAGGACCGAGGCCCCCGCCGGAACGGGATCGCTCACGACGACCCAGGTCATGTCGGCGGCGGCGTCCATCTCCAGCTTCACCCGGACGACGTCCCCGGCCGTCCAGATCCCCTTCTTCTTCTGCTCGATCGCCCGAACCGTCCGGGTCACCCGGTATCCCGACGCAAAGGGTTTCTTCAGTGGCACCGCGGCCAGGCTGCGGACCTCCGCCCAGGGCGCTCCGCTTCCCTCGTGGGCAAGCTGCAGGGTATCCTTCCCGCGGGGCCACGGCAGGGACAGGACGCCTCCCTGCGGCGAGGAGGACCAGGCAAGGCTCTTCGCCGCCGTTCCCAGGCCCGCCGTCGTCGAACCCGCCACGGGATCCTTTTCATACCGCGCCGAAAAGGAGCGGGCCGCGAGGACACCCCAGGCGTTGGCGACGGTGGTGTCCCACCGCCCCCGCTTCATCCTTCCCAGGAACCCCTTGGCCAGCCGGGGCATGTCCTCCCGCCATTCATTCTCTGGAAGAAGGGCCAGCATGGCCTTGGCGGCGTTGGCGTCGGCCGAGGCCATGAGCCACCAGAGCCCGTCGTTCCTCTCCGTGGAGAAGCCCAGGAAGGTTCCCTGCAGGCTCAGGCGGGCCCGGAGGATTTTCAGGGCCTCCCGGAGGCTCGCATCCCGGCCGCCATGGCCCTCGAGACGTTGGAGCAGGCGGATCCAGTCGATCACCGCCGAGGTGGGCCAGAGCTCCAGGTCCACCGGAATGGACGTCAGCAGCTTGACATCGAGCCCCCCGTGCCGGGACAGTGCCTCCGCGGCGGCGACCTTGCGGATGGCCAGGTCCGCCGTGGGAATGCTCCCTGCCCTCTTCACCCGGCCGGCCAGGAACGCTCCGAGCCCCCGGCTGACCCGCTCCTTCACGTCCTCCGGCAGGGAAAGGCCCGCCTCGTGCGTCACGGAGAGGACATAGGACGTCAGGACGTCGCTTCCCAGGACCATCCCAGGGAAATACATGAGGAGGCCGTCCGCGTCCAGGTACGACGGCAGCGTGTTCACGATGGACTGCCAGAGGTTCCTGTCTCCCAGGACGACCGCCCGGGACACCCGCTGCTCCAGGCAGCCGTACGGATACCGCTCCATGTAGTCCCGGACCCCCGCCAGGCCTTGTCCCAGTTTGGGCCGAAGGCTGACTTCCAGGCCGCCCCGTCCGGCCAGGGCGTCCG
>CAZXMK010000411.1:0-2404 GCA_964641935.1 uncultured Syntrophaceae bacterium | reverse complement strand
CGAAGATCGGCGTTCAGCTCTTCCACATGGGAAGAAACGCCCCGACCCGGCTCTTCACGGGCGAGCCGGCCCTGGCGCCTTCCGCCGTGCGGAGCCGGCTCACGGGAGAGGTTCCGAAGGCCATGACGGAGGAGGACATCGAGCGTGTTCAGGACTCCTTCGCCCGGGCGGCCGGGAGGGCCGTCGCCGCGGGGTTCGATTTCGTCGAGATCATCGCCTGCACGGGATACCTGGTCAGCCAGTTCCTGTCCCCGCTGACGAACCTCCGCACCGACGACTACGGCGGGTCCTGGGAAAACCGGATGCGCTTTGGCCTGGAGTTGATCCGCCGGGTGCGGGCGGCCGTTGGACCCGATATCGCCCTGGGCATCCGGGTGGCCGGGAACGACTTCATGGAGGGGAGCAACACGAACGCCGAATCGGCCCTCTTCTGCGCCGAGGCCGAGAAGGCGGGCGTCGATGCGATCAACGTGACGGGCGGCTGGCACGAGACGCTCGTCCCCCAGCTGACGCAGGGCGTCCCTCCCGGTGCCTACGCTTACCTGGCCCGGGGGATCCGGGACAAGGTCTCCGTTCCCGTGTTTGCATCCAACCGCCTGGGCGAACCCGATGTCGCGGAGCGGGTCCTCCGGTCGGGGGCGGCCGACATGATCTGTTGGGGACGGCCGCTGATCGCCGATCCGGATCTGCCCCGCAAGGTCAGAGAGGGCCGACTCGAAGAGATCATCCGCTGTGTCTCCTGCAACCAGGGCTGCTTCGACAGCATCTTCCTGGGCAGGGGGATTTTCTGCGCCGTGAATCCGACCGTCGGGCACGAAGCGGAAGAGTGTGTTTGTCGCCGGAGGTGGCCCGGCGGGGATGCAGTTTGCATTGACCGCCTCCCGGCGCGGCCATGCGGTCACGATTTTCGAAAAGGAACAGAGCCTGGGAGGCCAGATCCCGGTTGCGGCGGGTCCGCCGGCCAAGGGTGAGCTTCTCCACATCCGGGACGGCATGGCGAAACGGCTCGGGCGGACGAACGTGGAGATCCGGCTCGGCCGTTCCCTGACGGCCGAGGACGTGAAGCGGGAGCGGCCCGACGCTGTGGTCGTGGCCACAGGGGCGGAGCCGATCGCCATCCGCGTTCCGGGCATCGACAAGCCCCACGTTGTTGACGCCTGGGACGTGCTCCGAGGGAATGTCGCCCACATCGGGAAAAGGGTTGTCGTCGTCGGCGGAAACGCCGTCGGCTGTGAGACGGCGGAATGGATCGCCACGGACGGGCTGCCGGACCCGGAGACGTTCATGTTTCTTGCCTGCCACGGTGCGGAAACCACGGAAACGCTGCAGTCCCTGGGTGTGTGCAACGGCCGTGGCATCACCGTGATCGACATGGTGGACCGCATCGGGGCCAACGTGGGGCCGTCCACCCGCTGGGTGCTCATGCAGAGCCTGAAGCGGCACGGGGTGGATCTTCGCACCGGGACGAGGCTGGTCGAGATCCTCGATGACGCCGTCGTTGTCGAGACGGGTGCAGGACGGGAGCGCATCGGGGCGGACACGGTGGTCATGGCCGTCGGGTCCAGGTCCGTGAACAGCCTGGTGGAGGAGCTTCGACCCACGGGCGTCGAGGTGATTGTCATCGGTGATGCGAAAACACCCGGGAAATTCAGCGACGCCATCGCCGAAGGGTATGCAGAGGCCCGGAACCTGTAATGGAGGGACGCAGCAGCAATGGAGCGGTGAAATACGACGTTCCCGGCATCCTGTCGGTTCTCCTGATTCCCGGATCGGATAAGGCGGACTGGGCAGGGATCGGGGACGCGGTCCTGGTCGACGGGCAGCGGGGCATCGTGGCCGTCGCTGACGGCCCGGAACGGAATCCCGATGCCTCCTCCGCTTTTCTGAGGCGTTTTCAGGCGGAGATGTCCGATCTGATGGAGCCGGGGAAGGCCTGGTCGTTCATGAACGGCGGCTTCACGCACCTGGTTTCCGCCACCAACCTGCTGGTCCGCGAGACGTCCTACCATGACGGGACGACGTTTTCCGCCGTGGTTCTCGGGCAGGACAACCGGTATGCCGTCCTGCATGCGGGGGACAGCCTGATCTTCCGGCTCCGGCCGTCGATGGGCGAAGTCATTCAGCTCAGCCGGACCAACCACTGCCTGGTCGGACGGTCGGCGGGCCTCTTTCAGGCCGAGGAGGCGTCCTTTCTGGGTCATGACATGTTTCTCGTTGCGTCCGACGGACTGACGTCCCTGGCGCGCAGTTGCGGGCAGGGAACGGCGGCGTTCGTCGACGGCCTGATGAGGACATGTGCGTCCATCCCGGACATGATCGAGAGCATCCGTGAATCCGCCCGCCGGATCGAGCGGGGGCTTGACGACATCGGTGTCGTGGTCGTGAAGCCCGGGCGGCTGTCCAG
>CAZXMK010000410.1:0-2409 GCA_964641935.1 uncultured Syntrophaceae bacterium | reverse complement strand
AGGTAGCTGCCGACGGCGCCGAGCGACGTGGCGGAGAGCATCCCGCCGCCGATCCCCTGCAGGAGCCGCCCGGCCACGAGGACCGTCGCGGTGGGGGCAAACCCGCAGAGGAGGGAACTGCCCGTGAACAGGAGATATCCCCAGGTCATGACGCGGCCCATCCCGAGCCGGTCGGCCAGCTTGCCGAACGCCAGGACCGTACCCGCCAGCGTGACGGAATAGGCCAGGATGACGAAGACGCCGACATCCGTGTCGACCCCCAGGTCGCGCACCATCGACGGCAGCGAGACGTTGACGATGGTCCCGTCGAGGATGTTCATGAAGGCCGCGCAGCCGGCCGCAAGGATGACCAGGCGGCTCCGGTCGGCGTCATGGAAAGACGTGGCTCTGCTCATGAGTGGTGTCGCGGCGGCACGGAGGAACGGGGAACCATGGTTTTCTTTCGCATCTTTCCGGACCCGCCCGAAATATCGAGTCCTGCTTCCACTTTTTTAAAATCACAAATTCTCGGAACGATTTATCTCATTGGACGGAGTCCGCACAATAACTGCGGTACCGCTAATTTTCAACCGCATATTACCTATTGATATATAAGCGAATTTTCCTGTTGATCCTCCGGGATTTTCCTTGAATACTGGCTGTGAGCCGTCAGCCGAATCATTGCAGAAAAAGCATTCGTCACGTCCCGCCAGCGCCATGGACGGAGAAAGGACATCATGAAAAAAACCATTTGTGCAGTCTCTCTTGGAATCCTCTTCCTGCTGTTTACAAACATAGCCGCGTCCCAGGCGGCGGAAACGACCCTTCGCAGCTACTCCCTGTCCAATTTCGGAATTCTTCAGTTTCACGTGCCTGCAGACTGGAAAGACGATGTCTCCCAGCCCAAGGATTGCCCGGAGCCGACGATCTCCTTCAAGCCGAAGAGCGGCAAACCTTTCAGTATCCTGGTGACGCCGTTCCGGCCCGCCGATCCGGCAATGCCACCCCCCGACGATGCAGTCCTGAATCGGGGGGTTCAGAGGATGATCGAAAAGATCAGATCCCGGGCTCAAGAAAGCAGGATCGATGTTCGTGAACTAAAGAGAGGCTCTGTTTCCGGATATTACTTTCTTGCAACAGACCGGGCACCGGAAGAAGGCGGATATCAATACATGAACCAGGGACTGGTCCGTGTCGGGAAATGGTTTTTGTTTTTCACAATCCTCACCAATGAGGGACAAGGAGCCGTCGTCAGCTCCGGTCTGGAGATGCTGTCCGGTGCCGTGAGCGAAGAAAGCGGGGCGCACAAAGATACAGGGCTGTCGCAGAAACTCATTCAAGTCCGCCAGAGAAACGGCCGGCTTGAATTGACCGCTCCCTACAGCCGTCTCGTCCTTATTGAGGACAAGTCGGCCGGAGGGGGAGGCGGCCCCGATCACCCCGGGTACTTCTATTTCGCCGGGGGCGACAGCGGAATCATCCTTTCCGGGTGGTTCGAGCCGGCCGGGGCATTCGAAGGCAAAGAAAAATACTTCGCTACGATCAGGGAAAAAATTTCCAATCTCGGTCCTTTCCTCCCGGAAAACACGGCCACCAGTGAAATCGACACTTGGGACGTCATGACCTATTCGCTGCGGCTGAAGGACCGTCCCGAATTGGTCCATTGGAACCTGCGGGCCAGCTGTGTCCGGGAGAACACCTGGATTGACCTGCACATCTCCTCCGGCATCAGCCGCGACAAATTGATCGCTTTCCTGAAAAGCGTCCAAATCGAAACGAAACAGCAGTAGAGGCCATGAAGACCCGGATTTGCGGGACAGGGGAAATTCGATCTCACGCAGCGGATGTTCAACCGGACAAATCAGAGAAAGGAGAGGAATCGCCATGTGCAAAAAGAAGACTGTTTTGTTTACAGTATGGTTCGTTTCGGCATTTTTTCTATGTCTGACGGCAAAGGGCGTAGATGCCTTTTGCGTCTACAACAATACGGACCGGCCGATCCACGTCAAGGAAACGAACGGCTGCAAAATGGAAAGGTGCGCCGAATGGTGGAACGTCCAGCCCGGAGACCACGTCTGCTGCAACTGGAAGAACAAGGACTGCAACGAGGAAGGGAAGAGAGACAGCACCGTCAAGTTCATGATCCACGACATGAAACCGCAAAGCTTTGTGTGTCTGGGATTCCCGGCCAAGGCGGGCGGATGGGTGTCGGTCACCGGGACGGAAGGGAATCGCCACTGCGAAGCATTTTTCGAGGAATCGTCCGACAAGTGATGTACCCGCCGGGGAATGCCAGCGGCCTCCCGCGCCGCCGGTGCCCCGGCCGCGGTTAGACCCTTTGCAAGGAGCAGGCAGCATGAAGAAGGAAACCATCTGCGTTCACGGCGGCACGTACCACGACGCCGTGACACGGGGCGTCAACACGCCGAT
>CAZXMK010000409.1:0-2421 GCA_964641935.1 uncultured Syntrophaceae bacterium | reverse complement strand
CGGAGGTCCGGGCGGCGACGCCTTCCGGGCTCTGCGGAAGCGCTGCGTTCTCTCGGCCGACGCCGTCCTCTGCATCTCCGCGGCGACCCGGGACGACGTGCGGGAGATCTACGACTGGGACTCCGACCGGCTACACGTGGTTCACCTGGCCTGCAGCGATTTCTTCCGGTCTCTTCGGAATGAAGAGTCGGAGAGCGGCCGTCCCGGCGAAAGACCCTTTCTCCTCTATGTGGGTTCCCGGGCCCACTACAAGAATTTCGGCGGGCTCCTCCGGGCTTACAGCCGTTGGGAGAAGAGGCGGGATGTGGCGCTCCTTGTCGTGGGGCCTCCCTGGTCTTCCGGTGAAGCCAAATCCCTGCGGGACCTGGGCGTCGCGGAGCAGGTGCGCCTGCTAACGAATGTCGACGACGAGGCCCTGTGCAGGCTCTACAACCGGGCCGCGGCCTTTCTCTACCCCTCCCTCTACGAAGGCTTCGGCATTCCCCTGCTGGAGGCCATGGCCTGCGGGTGTCCTGTGGTGGCCTCCCGGATCGCCACGACGGTGGAAATAGCAGGGGATTGTCCCATCTACTTCGACGCCCTCGACGGGGACTCCCTGCTGCATGCGCTCGATCAGGCGATGCAGGAAGGGCGCAATTCGCAACGCACCCGGGCCGCTCTCACTCATGCCGGCGGGTATTCATGGGACCGGACGGCCGCGGAGACGCTGCGTGTCTATCGAAGCCTGCAGTAATGTTGCCATGTCGATCCCTCCAAGGTTCTCCATCATGAAAAAGGCATTGATCACAGGCATCACCGGGCAGGACGGCGCGTACCTGTCCCGGTTCCTTCTGGACAAGGGCTACCGGGTCTATGGCCTCGTGACCGATTACGACCGCGCACAGCTGGCCAATCTGAAGAAGGTAGGCGTTCTGGAAAGCATATCGCTTGTGTCCGGAGACTTGATGGACCTGGCGCGGCTGAAGAGGCTGCTGGAGGAGATGCGGCCGGACGAGGTTTATCACCTGGCGGCCCAGAGCTCCGTCGCCCAGTCCTTTCAGACCCCTGTCGAGGCGGTTACGTTCAACGTCCTGAGCACGCAGCACCTGCTGGAGGCGATCCGGACCCTGGCGCTTCCCGCCCGCTTCTACCAGGCTTCCTCCAGCGAGATGTACGGCCGGGTCAAGACCCTGCCCGTCGTCGAGGAGTCGGTCTTCCACCCCGTCAGCCCCTACGCCATCTCCAAGGCGGCGGGGCACTGGTTGGCCGTAAATTACCGGGAGGCCTACGGGCTCTTCTGCTGCTGCGGAATCCTCTTCAACCACGAGTCGGTGCTCCGCCCTTCCAACTACGTCACCAAGAAGATCGTCTCCACGGCGGTCCGGATCTCGAAAGGCTCCCGGGAGAAGCTGACCCTCGGGAACGTGGAAATCCGGCGGGACTGGGGGTACGCGCCGGAGTACGTCAAATCCATGTGGCTCATGCTCCAACAGGATGAGCCGGACGAATACGTCATCGCGACCAGCGAGGCCCACAGCCTGCGGAGCTTTGCCGCCGCCGCTTTTTCCTGCCTTGGTCTGGACTGGGAGGAGCACACCGTGATCGACCGGACCCTCTTCAGGCCGTCCGACATTGACCTGATCTACGGCGACCCCGCCAAGGCCAGGAACAGGCTGGGCTGGGAATACGATATTACCTTCGAAGAACTGGTCCGGAGGCTCGTGGAGGAGGAACTGGCTCACCAGGAAGGGGGCCGGAAGGCCTGATGACGCCCGCCGACAGAGGCATTGCCCCGGCACCCCTGGTCCGGGATCTTCCCCCGCCACCGCCGGCCCGGTCCGGCTGGCCCTGGACGGAGGGATGCCCTTTGCTGCCGCCATCCCAGCAGGACGGTTCCCCCTGGCCCCGGATCAGCGTTGTGACGCCCTCCTTCAACCAGGCCGCCTTCCTGGAAGAGACGATCCGCTCGGTCCTCCTGCAGGGGTATCCGAACCTGGAATACATCGTAGTCGATGGGGGCAGCACCGACGGGAGCGTCGACATCATCCGCCGGTACGGGTCCTGGCTGGCGTATTGGGTCAGCGAACCCGATGCGGGTCAGACGGATGCAATCCGGAAAGGAATCCGGAAAGCCTCCGGCGAAATCCTGGCATGGCTGAATTCGGACGACCTGTATTGCCCGGATGCCCTCAAGACCGCCGGCGCCTTTCTGGCTGCGAATCCGGGCATCGGTCTCCTGTACGGCGACTGCGAGATGATCGATGAAGAAGGGCATGTGACGGACAGATTCTCCGTCCGGCAGGGGGACCTGGAGGCGCTCCTGGGCGAGAACTTCATCCCCCAGCCCAGCGCGTTCTGCCGCCGTCAGGCCTGGAAAGCCGTCGAAGGCCCCGATCCCGCCCTGCAATACGTTATGGACTACGACCTCTGGATCCGGCAGTT
>CAZXMK010000408.1:0-2423 GCA_964641935.1 uncultured Syntrophaceae bacterium | reverse complement strand
CCCGGATCGTCCCGAGGGAGCGGAGCAGGAGGACTTCCTTGTAGGTCCGCGGGGGGTAGACCCGCTGCATGGCCTTCTTCTCCGGGTAGAAGTACTGGCTGTAGCCCTTGCGGACGGTCTTCCCGTATACGTTGACGGTGACGGCCACGGTGTCGGAGATGTTTTCCATCTGGTGAATCCCGTCGTCCAGGGGTCGTACCACGGTGATCTCCCGGGGCATCAGGATGCGGTCCGCAGACTCCTCCAGCTCGGCGTATCCCTCGACGGTCCCGTCGTCGAGGCGGCGGTATTTCCGCTCCCGGATCTTGTTGATGTAGGCCCCGACGATTCCCCAGGATCCGTGGTCGTGGATCGTGTCCATGGACCCGGCTTCCCAGATGTAGGCCAAGACCAGGAACGAGCCGTCGGGATGGCGGTGGAGGGTGATCTCGTTGGGCCAGAGGGAAGGCTTCTGTTCGGCCAGGAGCGCCCGGTCCGTCAGGAGCCGGTGGATGAACTCGGCGAACCACTCGCGGCGGCCCAGGAGCTCCGTCAGGAGCAGGCGCCCTTCGCGAAGAATGGTCGCCGTGTCCTGCTCCGCCTCCAGGAGGCTGTGAAAGAGGGAGTTGAACTCGTTCAGATTCATGATCGGCGAAACCTCCGTCGTTCTCGGGTTCCCGGCGGTCCTCACCGGGGCGGTCCGGGCCGTGCGGTCCCGGCGAATCTCTTCAAGGGGTCCCGTACCGTCGGACGTGGGTCCAGGAGCGGTATCGCGGATCGTTCGGATCCGCCGCCAGCGCCCCGGCCTCCTGGCGGTACTTTTTCATAACTCCTTTTTCCCGGTAGAGTTTGCGGTCTTCCCCGATGGGGCAAACCTTCGTGCAGATCCCGCAGGGGTAGCAGCGGCGGCGGGTCAGCTCCTCCGCCATTTCCAGGCAGGCCGGCATGTCGTAGTCACCGACGACCCGGTCCTTCCGGAGGGTGATGGCCTTCTTGGGGCAGCAGTCGGCGCAGGCGCCGCAGCGGATGCAGAGGTCCTTTTCCAGGGGGGCGTCGGCGGGCAGGTCGGCCGCCGTGAAGACCGAGACGAAACGGACCCGGGGACCGAACGCCGGGGTCAGGAGGCAGTGGCTTGCCCCGACGGTCCCAAGGCCGGCGTAATAAGCCGCCATGACGTGACTGAAGGCCGCCACGGGCCGCTCATGGAACGGCTTCAGGCTGCTGAAGCCGTCCCGGGGAAAAAAGAAGGATGCCGCCTCCATGCGATTCAGGAGCATGGTGAGATCGTAGGCCAGGAGGTCCAGCTTCCGGTTGACCGTGCGGTACAGCTCCATGTGGACGATGGAGGGAGTCGTTTCCACCATGGGCAGGGGCATTCCCAGGCCGAGCACGATGACGCTCCGGGCGGGCGCCCAGAGGGCTGACGGCCGGAAGTCCGGCGGGACGCGGCCGTCCCTGTCCCAGCGGTCCGCGGGGGCGATGCCCGCCAGGTCGGCGCCGGCGTCCCGGCTGAACGAAAGGATTTTTTCTCTCAGGGCCTGGGGATCCACGGGAAGTCTCGATTTCCGTTGCAATTCGGGGAACTCTAATCTATTTTGCCTGCGGTGTAAACGTCGAAGTCCCATTCCGGAAGAAACCGGGCCGATCCCATGATTCCCATCCGCGATTCCGTACGCTCCCGCCGCTTCCCGGCCGTCAACACGGCCCTGATCGTTCTCAACGTCGCCGTGTTCCTGTTTGAGGTTCTGCAGGGGAAGGCGCTGGAATCCTTCATGCTGACCTGGAGCCTGATTCCGGCGCGGCTCACCGATCCGTCCCTGGCGGCCTACTTCACCGGGTTCCACCAGGCACTGACCTTCGTCACGTACATGTTTCTCCACGGCGGCTTCTGGCACCTGCTGGGCAACATGTGGTTTCTCTATATCTTCGGCGATAACGTGGAGGACCGGCTGGGCCATCCCCGGTACCTCCTGTTTTACCTCCTGTGCGGGGTCGCCTCGGGGGTGATCCATTTCCTGTCCGGTCCGGGATCGCCGATGCCCACGGTCGGGGCCAGCGGGGCCATCGCCGGCGTCATGGGGGCCTATCTGATCCTGTATCCCCGGGCGCGGGTCCTGACGCTGATCCCGATCATCATCATTCCCTGGTTCGTCGAGATTCCCGCCTTTGTCTTCCTGGGGATCTGGATCCTGATCCAGTTCCTGAGCGCCACCCTGACCTCCGGCCAGGTTTCGGGCGTGGCATGGTGGGCTCACGTGGGCGGATTCGTCGCGGGAATCGTTTTCCTGAGGATACTGCTCCTGTTACCCGAGACGGGGGTGTCCCGGAAGCTGGGCGAGACCACCGTCCGCGAGCGCAGCCCGCGCCTTCAGAAAACCGCTGCCGTGGCGGGTGAGGATGAGGGAAATCTCCTGGGGATCCTGGAGATCACCCCCCGGGAGGCA
>CAZXMK010000407.1:0-2432 GCA_964641935.1 uncultured Syntrophaceae bacterium | reverse complement strand
CGCGGTTCAACGACTTCATGGGAGAGCAGATCGACACGATCTTCAATCTGCCGGCGAAGTACGACGAGCTGTCGGCGGGGCTCAAGCAACTTCTCCATGGAGACCTGGCGCAGTTCGGGCTGGGACTGCTGGACCTCTACATCAACTCCATCACGCCCCCGCCGGAGGTCCAGAAGGCCATCGACGACAAGAGCAAGCTGGGGGTATTTGACGACCTGAACAAGCTGCTCAAAATGAAGGCCGCCATGGCCCTGGAGAACGCCGCGGCGAATCAGGGCGAGGCCGGTTCGGCCCTGGGTATGGGAATGGGCTTCATGATGCCGGCCATGTTTGCCGACGCCTTCCGGCCCGGCGGAATGGCGGGTACGGGCACTGCCGAGACCGCCCTTTCCTGTCCAGGCTGCAGCCAGCCCGTCCCGAAGGGCGCCAAGTTCTGCTCCTTCTGCGGCCAGCCGCTCCTGCTGTACAAAAAGTGCGCTTCCTGCGGCGGTGACATTCCACACCAGGGCCGGTTCTGCCCGGCGTGCGGAAAGCCGGCGGATGAAAAGCCTGTGATGAAGAAATGCAGCGCCTGCGGGACGGAAAACCTGCCGGGTTCTTCTTTCTGCAATGCCTGCGGCGAACGGATCTAACTGGCAGATCGAGCAGCAGTGCCCGCAGTGCGGGGCTCCCGTCATCCTGGACGAGACGGATCGCCTCTTTCTTTGCGGGTACTGCCGGACGAAGCTCTACCTGGCCTCGGCAGGTTCTTTCCGGTATTACATCCCCCCTCCTCCTCTCCCAGGCAGGGCATTTTTTTTCCTTCCCTATTGGCGGCTCAAGGGTCTGGCCTACCGGATGGCCGACCTCGATTTTCAGCAGCGATTCGTGGATACGAACATTCTGGCCCTCGACGCGGCCGGACCTCCGGCCTCGCTGGGTCTCCGTCCCCAAGCCATGAAGCTCCACTTCGTGAGCGACAAGACGGAAGGCCGGTTCCTTGCGACAGGACGCCTGCCCAGGGAGGCGGCGTCCCGATTCGACACCGACGGCCGCCCGACCCGTCTGGCCGACCAGGCCTACATCGGCGAAACGGTCAGCATTATTTATACGCCCGCATACCTGGAGGGAGACCGCCTGTGCGACGCGATCCTTCGTAAGCCGTTCCCCGATTGCCAAAAGGAATTCCGGGACGCCCTTACTCGTCTCCCCGCTGCCACCCCCTGGAATGTCCGCTTCGTTTCAACCCTCTGCCCCCATTGCGGCTGGGACATGGAAGGGGAAAGGGACGCCCTGGTCATGACCTGCCGGAACTGCAACTCCGCCTGGAGCTGCAATGGAGCGGAATTCCGCCCCGTACCGTTCGGCTACCTGGAAAGCCCCTCCGAGCCGTTCCTGTACCTGCCTTTCTGGTGCCTGACGGCCCGCTTCGAGGGGATCCCCATGGGTTCCATCGCCGACCTGATCCGCCTGGGCAATCTCCCGAGGGTGGCGACCCCCGCCCTGGAGGCGGCTCCGGTCCATTTCTGGTCCCCCGCCTTCAAGGTGAATCCGGCCCTCTTCATCCGCTGGGCCCGTCAGATGACAATCTTCCAGCCGGAAGGGAAAGAGCTGGATGTTCTACCGAAGATTCCGGCCCACCCGGTCACCCTGCCGCTCTCCGAGGCTTTCGAGACCATTCCGATCACGATGGCCAACATCGCGGCGAACAAGCGGATGTTTCTGGCCGGCCTGCAGGACATAAGGATCCATCCCGGAGAATACCGGCTGGTCTATCACCCGTTCATCCTGAAGCAGAACGAGCTGGTCCACGCCGCCATGGGGCTTGCAGTGGACCGGCGAGCCCTGACCTTCGGCGGATTTCTGTGACGGGAGAACCGTCACACGCAACTAACCCATCATGAACCTGCCAAGCACGTCGGCGATGGTAATGCCCTGCGCCAGAGCCTTATCCCTGACCGGCACCAACTGCCGGGCGCCGGCAAGGCGAGGCTCCTCGCATGCCGCTCTGTCTTTCATTCTTGTCATGTTCATCACCTCCCTTCACAAGTCCTCTGTCCGGATGTGATTGTGCTCCCATGCACCATCATTTCAATCCGCGATCATCGCAAAGATACATCAGTACACACGGATGTCCGGGATCGGAGCCGGTCCGATGATCTTGGTTCTCTCATATAAAAAAGGCCGCCCGGCAATGCCGGACGGCCCCTGGCTTTCAGACCTCTGGCGTCTCGATCAGAGGACTCCGAATCCGAGCATGAGGGCAAAGATGGACAGGACAAGGCCGATCCACAGGAGAACCATGGTCGTGTAGCCCATGATGTCCTTGGCGGAGAGCCCGGCCAGGCCGAGGAGCGGCAACGCCCAGAACGGCTGGATCGCGTTGGTCCACTGGTCACCCCAGGCCACCATCATGGCCGATTTCACCATGTCGATGTTCATCATCTTCGCCG
>CAZXMK010000406.1:0-2442 GCA_964641935.1 uncultured Syntrophaceae bacterium | reverse complement strand
CGGTTCTCCTTGTCCTTCTCCTGGTACCAGTCCTCGATCATGCTCTTCCCTCCTTTGTTGAAGTTGAACAGATTCTGAAACCGAACAGGAATGAATAAAAATACAATGACGGAACGTCATGCCCCACTGCCGGGTGGGCAGGTCTTTTTTATGCCACAAGGATCGCCCGGGACAAAGCCCTATTTGAAGCCTCACTCCGCAGTTGACACGCGATGGAGGCATCGCATACCATGAAGCCTCAAGCGAGCGAACCGCGTTGTTTCCTTCCACTCCCGTCCACTGAACCACGTCCGGAACCGATCCGGTTGCCTGTCCATCAACCGGGGAAGAAAGAAATGGAGGTGAACGGAACATGAACATCCTGACGCAGAAGACATGGTCCCCCTACGCCGCCGGCGCCGTTGCCGGCCTGCTCCTGGTCCTGTCCGTCTTCCTGACGGGAAAGTACTTCGGGGCCTCGACGACGTTCGTGCGCATCGCCGGTTTCGTCGAGCAGGCGGCGGTACCCGAAAGGGTGGCCGGCATGGAGTACTTCATCAAGGAGAAAATCAAACTGGACTGGCAGGGCATGTTCGTTCTCGGCGTTCTCTTCGGCTCCCTGGCGTCGGCTTCCCTGTCGGGAGAGCGGCGTGCCGTCCCGGTGCCCCCCATGTGGGAGGCCCGGTTCGGGCCGTCCCGCACCCGGCGCTGGACGGTGGCCTTCCTCGGCGGGGCGGTGGCGATGTTCGGGGCGCGCCTCGCCGACGGGTGACCCAGCGGCCACGGCCTGAGCGGTCTGGCTCAGGTAGCCGTCAGCGGTTACGTATCCCTGATCTGCTTCTTCCTGGCCGGCATCATCGTGGCCGGAATCCTGTACGGAGGAGGTGACCGGCGATGAACGAACTGTTGACCGGAGCCGTTACGGGCATCCTCTTCGGGTTTATCATGCAGAAGGCCCATGTCATCCGTTACGACAAGCAGTTGGGGGCCATGCGCCTGAAGGACATGACCATCGTGAAGTTCATGCTGAGCGCCATCCTGGTCGCCATGGTGGGCATTTACCTGCTCGTGGACCTGGGGATGGCGAAACTCTCCATCAAGACGACGATCCTGGGGGCGAACATCCTGGGAGGGCTCATCTTCGGCATCGGCTGGGCCATCGTCGGCTATTGCCCCACCACCGGCTCGGCAGCCCTCGGCGAGGGGCGATACGACAGCCTTTTCGGCCTGCTGGGAATGGTCCTCGGGGCGGGAATCTACGCCGAGGCGTTCCCGTTTCTCAAGGAGACGGTCCTGACCTGGGGCAACTTCGGAAAGATCACGATCCCTTCCGCTCTCGGCATCAACCACTGGATCGTCATCATCGTCCTGATTGCCGCCTTCCTCGGCGTCTTCCGCCTGTTCGAGAAGAGGGGACTCTGACGGACGAAGGGGCGCGGGATCGAACCGTCACGGGGAACGATGCGGGGGAACGGGTTTTGAATCCGCCCCCCGCTTTTTCACGAGGCGAAAGCCGAGAGAGTTCGTGCGCCCGGAAGGGTCGCCGCTGACCCGGAACGCGGAGCGGCAGAGACCGGCGCTGCTGCTCCAGGAGCCGCCGCGGATCACGCGGTACGAGCCTGTTGCCGGTCCCTCGGGATCCGTCGCGGCCGCGGGCGGGTCGCGCTCGTACCAGTCCTGCATCCACTCCCAGACGTTCCCGTGCATGTCGAAGAGGCCCCAGGCATTCGGCGCCATCTCGCCCGCGGGGTGCGTCCGCTGCTCCGAATTGCCGCCCCACCAGCCCGCCCTCGACAGGTCATCCTCCCCGTCACCCGTGCAATACCTCGCCGCCGTCCCGGCCCGGGCCGCGTATTCCCACTGGGCCTCCGTGGGCAGGCGGTACGCGTCCGTTCCCTCCATCCCGTTGAGCCTCCGGATGAACTCCTGTACATCGTGCCAGGAAACGCTCTCCACGGGGCAGGAATCGCCGCACTCCCGGAAAAAGGAAGGATTGCCTCCCATCACCCGCTTCCACTGGCCCTGGGTCACCTCGGTCGTCTGCAGGAAGAAGGGCCGCCCGATGGTCACCCGGCGGGCCGTCTCGTTCTCGAACCGCGCCGGGTCGCCGTCGGCCGATCCGATCACGGCCGATCCGGCGGGAATGAGGACAAACGAGGCGCCCAGGACGGGGCTGACGGCTTCCGGATCGTCCTCCGGTGGCGGGGGGAGTGCTTCCGGATAAGCCGGGCTACTCTCCCCGGCGGACGCCGGGGCTCCGGCCAGGACGAGAAAAAGGGCCGCAACGGCCAGATACGTCCTCCAGGTCATCGTTCCATCCCGAACGGATCAACCGTGAGGTTCCGATTCCGGATTCCTGGACGGAGGAACATCCCCGTCCCTTCGAGATCCGGCTCCGCATCGCGTTTTCCGGCCCGGTTTCCGCCTTTACGACTCCCTTCAGATTTTCATGGCTTCCTCGAA
>CAZXMK010000405.1:0-2446 GCA_964641935.1 uncultured Syntrophaceae bacterium | reverse complement strand
ATGCTGGGGGCGGCGAAGCTGTTTCTTTCCGGGGACAGGCATCCCGGCCAGCTCAAGGACATGGTAACCTCCCCGGGCGGGACGACCATTGCGGGGATCCAGGCGCTGGAGGAGGGAGGACTGCGGGCGGCCCTGATCCGGGCCGTGGAGGCGGCGACCCTGCGCTCCCAGGAACTGGGAAAAACAAAATAGGGGGCGGATTTCGAATCCGCCCCCCGGATCGACCCAGGCCTTTGCGAATTTCGCAAAGGCCTTCATGTCTTCATCACCGCCGCATCGAGAAAAATCCCCCGAAGGAGTCGTCTTCGTCATCCAGGTCGAAGACCGATTCCCCGTCCAGTGGAATGCTTTCACCGGACATTTCCGCTCCGCCATCCAGAGGGACTTCGGCGTCTCCCTTTTTCTCGCCCCGGCTTCCCGATCTTCTGCGGCGGCGCGGGCGACGGCGGGATTTCTTCTTCGGCGTCTCCTGTCCCGGTAATGTCCCGGCGGCTTCGGCGGTGTCCGGCGTTTCGGACGGCGTCGCAGTCGGAACCGGTTCCGTCGCCGTTTCCTGGCGAGCCTGCCCTTCAGCGGCTCCGGATATTTTCCGGGGCTCTTTCACCGGGGCACCCTTCGCCTGTTTTTTCGGCTGCCTGCGCTGCTTTTTCGCCGCCGGTGCCGGCACCGCTTCCGGGGCTTCGACTTCCTCGGCCATCTCCTCGGGCTCGTCCACCCTGCTCTTATCCGATTCCGGTTCCTCATCCCGCGCCGGCGCCGACGGTCTGCCTACGGAGTCCAGGTGGATCACGTCCCATGCCATGTCGGGGTTTCCGGCGATATGGATGTCCATATCGAACTGGGTTTCCAGTTTCAGGAGTTCGGAGCGCTTCTGGTTCTGCAGGTAGTCCGCGACCTCATTGGGAAGGGTGACTTTCAGCATCGCCGAGTGCCCCTTCACGGCCTGGGTCTGGATCCTCCGGTAGGCCGCCAGAGCCGTGGATTCCAGCGATGGCCGGACACCTCGGCCTTTGCAGAACGGGCACATGGAAAAGCTGATTTCCTGGATGGTGGGCTGCTTTTTCTGCCTGGAGAGCTCCAGCATGCCGAACTTGGAGATCCGGGAGAGCTGGATCCGCGACCGGTCGAGGCTCAGGGCCTTCTTGAAGGCCTTTTCCACCTCCGCCCGATGCTTGCTGTCAGCCATGTCGATGAAGTCGATGACGATGAGCCCGCCGAGGTCCCGGAGGCGCAACTGCCGCGCGATCTCCTCCGCCGCGTCGAGGTTGGTCCGAAACGCCGTCTCCTCGACGTTGCGCTTGTTGGACCCCCGGCCCGAGTTCACGTCGATGGTGATCATCGCCTCCGTCGGGTTGATGACGATATGGCCGCCCGACCTGAGGTCGACCCGCTCCTGGTAGATCACGCGGATCTGGTCCTCCAGGCTGTGCTGGTCGAAGATGGGGGTGTCCGCCTTGTGGAGCTTGACGAACTTGGCCATCCTCGGCGAAACGACCTTGCAGTAGTTCCTCATCTTCTTGAAGGTTTCCTGGTCGTCGACGAGAATCTCCTCGATGTCGGATGTGTAGTAGTCCCGGAGGGCCAGGACGCCGAAATCGCTTTCCTGGTAGATGAGAGCCGGCGCGGGGGATTCCTTCGCCGCCTTCTGGATCTCCTTCCAGAGGCGAAGCTGGTTCTGGTAGTCCCGGGTCAGTTCCTGCTTGGTCCGGGTCATACCGGCGGTCCGGACGATGAGCCCCATGCCTTCCCCGACCCGGATCTGCTCCACCAGTTCCTTCAGGCGCTTCCGGTCTTCTTCGTCCTCGATCTTCCGGGAAACGCCGCTGCCGGCCTTGTTGGGCAGGAGAACGAGGTAGCGGCCGGGAAGGGAAAGGTAGGTCGTGAGGAGCGCCCCCTTGCGCTCGCTCATCTCGCGGAGAACCTGGACAAGCACTTCCTGGCCCGTCTTGAGGACGGGACGCCCTCCTTCTCCGGCGGTGAAGTAGTCGTCGCTCACGTCCCGAAGCGGCAGGAAACCGTCCCGCCTGCCTCCGTAATTCACGAAGGCCGCCTGGAGTCCCCGCTCCACCTTCAGGACCGTTCCCTTGTAGATGTTGCCCGTGATGGGTTCCCGCACGGACATCTGGATATAGAATTCCAGCAGCTTGCCCGCGTCGACGATGGCCATGCGCTTCTGCTCGACGTGCACGGCATTGATGAGCATTCGTTTCATGACGGTTCCTTTCTCAGAGAAAGGCCGAGACGTCCCCCTTGCCGACCCGGATCACCTCCGCTTCGTCCTGCA
This sequence comes from uncultured Syntrophaceae bacterium, assembly GCA_964641935.1. Classification (GTDB taxonomy): domain Bacteria; phylum Desulfobacterota; class Syntrophia; order Syntrophales; family PHBD01; genus PHBD01. The sequence goes on along the minus strand of CAZXMK010000405.1, from coordinate 162 downwards.
GCAGGCTGATCACGCTGGGTTCCTCGGGTATCAGGCTCCCCCCGTCGATGACCAGATCGACGCAGTGTCCGAACTTCTTCTCGATCTCCCGGGGGTCGTTCATGTAGCTTCCGTCCTCCAACTTGACGGATGTGCTGATGATGGGCGAACCCAGTTCGGCCA
>CAZXMK010000404.1:0-2451 GCA_964641935.1 uncultured Syntrophaceae bacterium | reverse complement strand
TGGAAATCCGTGTCGGCCTTGTCGATCTCGTCGATGAGCAGAACCGTCCGGACGTCCGCGGTGAAGGCCTGGCCGATCTTGCCCATCCGGATGTACTCCTCGATGTTGCTGACGTCCCGGTTCGAGTCGCCAAAGCGGCTGTCGTTGAGGCGGGTCAGCGTGTCGTACTGGTAGAGGGCGTCCACCAGCTTCATGCTGGACTTGACGTTTAGGATGATCAGCGGCATGTTCAGGGCCTCGGAGATGGCGTGGGCCAGCATGGTCTTGCCCGTGCCGGGCTCCCCCTTGAGGAGAAGTGGCATCTCCAGGGCCATGGAAACGTTGACGATCTTGGCCAGCTCGTCGTCGAGTACGTACCGGGACGCCCCGCGGAAAACGGTGTTATTCTCTTTCATAAACGGCTCCTTCCCTGCTTTTACACTTAACCGGCCTTCCCTGTATGCGAATTCGGGGAAAAAAGCCACCCTGATTTGACGCCGGCCATGTGGTACCTTCTTTCCCTGTCGACGGCCTTCTTCCTGGCCACGGCGGACGCCGTGACGAAGCGGTACTTCAGCGGCCTGCCGGCGGCGGGGATGGGTTTCGTGAGGCTGATTGCGACGCTGCCCTGGCTCCTCGCGACGGCGCTGTTCATCCCCTGGCCGGCGACGGACCGGATCTTCTGGGGCGCCCTCGCGGCGGCCCTTCCCCTGGAGATCCTGGCCTACTGGAGCTACATGCGGGCCTTGAAGGTCTCGCCCCTCTCCCTCTCCCTCCCGTTTCTCTCGTTCACGCCGGCCTTCATGCTGCTCACGGGATGGGCGATCCTGGGGGAGCGGGTGAGCGGCGGGGGTCTCGGCGGCATCCTCCTGATCGTGGCGGGATCCTGGCTCCTCAACCTGTCCAGCGCCCGGCAGGGCCTGCTCATGCCGTTCCGGGCGGTTTTCCGGGAGGAAGGCTCCCGGCTGATGCTGGGCGTATCCTTTATCTACTCGCTCACGGCGGTCCTGGGGAAGCTGGCCATCCTGCACTCGAGCCCGCTGTTCTTCGGCATCGTCTACAACCTGGCCTTCACGGCGCTCTTCCTGATGCTCTTCTCACCCGGGGGCACCGCCGGCACCGCGGCCCGGGCGGCCGGGAAAAGCCCCGCAGCGGCCGTCCTCCTGGGCGTCTTCCTCTCCCTGTCCATTTTCAGCCACATGACGGCCATCTCCCAGGTCCAGGCGGCCTACATGATCTCCCTGAAGCGGACAAGCCTCCTCATCGGCGTCCTTTACGGGGCTCTCTGGTTCCGGGAGGAGAAGATCGCCGAGCGGCTCCTCGGCGGGGTGGTCATGCTGGCGGGCGCAATCCTGATCGGCTGGCTGGGGTGAAGGGAAGGCGCCGCTCAAGGCCGATCCCGCCAGGGGATCCACTCGAACCATCCCTCCAGGCCCACCTTCTTCGCCCAGCGGTCGATCATGGCCCGGTCGCCGGCGTGTCCCTCGCCGTATTCACGCCGGGTGATCTCCGACAGCTCGCCGCCGTCGAAGAGAAAAATCGTCTTCATGTAGGGGGCCGTCCAGTCGAGGCGGAAGTGGTCCTCAAGAAGCTTGAAGAAGGCGAAGTTCATCACGTTGGCGGCGAAGTGGATCCGCTTCGGCATGTACTTCCGGGCGTCCGGGGTGAGCACGTTGATGGCGGAGCGCCACTGCTGGCGAAGCATCCGCGCCTGGATCGGGCGCAGCTCCGGCAGCGTGTCGTAGAGCCCCTTCTCCACCATGATGTCGGGGGGCATCCGCGTGAGCTGGAACACCGCCCCCTCGTACCACATCACCGCCATGTCGCGGATCTTCTCCCGGCCGAAGACGGAGGAGAGGCGCCGCAGGTCCTCTTCCTCCTCCATGAGGAAGGTCATCAGCGTCCGCCGGCTGGAGACGGGAACGAAACGCTCCCCTTCCGGCGCTTCAAAGAGGCGGAGGATGTGGGCGCAGCCGCCGGCGACGGCATGGTTGATCCCGTCGTCATGGGATTTCCGGCAGACGATGCGGTGGGCCGTCTCGCCCCGGCCGGCCATGGACACCGTGGCCTGGACGGGGTGGTTCTCCCGCTCCTCGAAGCGGACGGTTCCACCCGACCGCGCACGGAGGCGCTCCAGGAGGGCGTGGACGGAATCCATCAGGAGCGGCGGCATAATGCTTGGCAATCCCCGGGAAAAAGGCTATGGATCACGAAACGTCGGGATCATACACCCGCCCTTCAACCCCGTAAACCCCTTTCATCATGAACGAATCCGAAAACATCGAAAATCCGCCGTCATCGCCGCAGGGACGCCGCTCCGTCCTTTCCTGGGCCTTCTATGACTGGGCGAATTCGGCATACGCCACCACCGTCATGGCCGGTTTCCTGCCGGTCTTCTTCAAGGAGTTCTGCTGCACCGGGACGGACCCGGTCGTCAGTACGGCCCGCCTGGGATTCACCAATGCAGCCGCC
>CAZXMK010000403.1:0-2455 GCA_964641935.1 uncultured Syntrophaceae bacterium | reverse complement strand
CGGCCAACGGCGATGCCGCGAACAAGATCGGTACCTACGGCGTGGCCGTCCTGGCGGAGGCCCACGGGATTCCCTTTTTCATCGCCGCTCCCCTCTCCACGGTCGATCCGGAGACGCCTGACGGGGACGCCATCCCCATCGAGGAGCGGGACCCCTCGGAAGTGACCGCCCTTGCCGGCAGGCGCATCGCCCCGGAGGGTATCGCCGTCTGCAACCCCGCCTTCGACGTGACACCCGCCCGCCTGATCGCCGCCATCGTCACCGAGGCCGGCATCGCCCGGCCCCCCTATGAGCAAGCCCTGGCGTCGCTCCGGGCGTCGAGGGCGCAATCAGCCTGCTGAAACGCGGCAAGGTTGCTTTCGCGTCGAAGAAGTGGTAGTGCAGCGCCTGTTTTTTGAACGCTGTTTCCCCGGACGAAACCCCTGAACCCGCGGCTGCGGGACACCTGGAGACCTTCCCGATGCTGTGCGGATCTTACCGGTTCCACGGAACACTCCTGGACGACGCCGTCCTTCCCGAATCCAAGGGATCGATCTTTCGAAACACTTTCAGTCCGGCTCTCAGGCACGTCGTCTGTGCCATGAAACAAAAGGACTGCGCCGGCTGCATCCTTGACCGGCGCTGTCTTTATCCGCTCTTGTTCTCCAGCCCGCCTCCGGCGAACCATCATCTTCTGCCACCGTTTCCCAAGGGAAAAATCCGCTCCACGACGATCCCCGCTCCCTTCGTCATCGAACCGCCTGAGACATCCGCGACCTCTTTCCAGCGCAAGGATCCCTTTGATTTCGGATTGGTCCTGTTCGGGAGAAGCAATGAGCATCTTCTCCATTTCATCCAGACCTTCGAGGAGATGGGACGGCTCGGCATCGGGCGGAGAATGGAAAAGGGGCGATCGCGTTTTGTCATCGCATCCGTCCATGCCGGCGGTGAAATCGTGTGGGACGGCCGTGAGCGCAGTCTCCGGGAAGGAGATTATACCGAAGACCTGCGAGCGGGCTTCCTGGCTGACGCGGAAAAGGAGTTGTCGTCCCCGGTTGCAGCCGTCACCGTGCACCTGGTGTCGCCTCTCGTTGGAGTAGCCGGGTCCAGCCGGGAGGACGTCCTGTCCTTCCCTGTCCTGATGCAGTCCATCCTGGACCGGATTCTCACGCTCAACAGGACCTACGGCAAAGGACAACTGACGATCGATGTGCCCGGGCTCGTCTCCGGGGCGGCCGGCGTGCGCGTTACGCAGTCGAGCCTCCGGCGGAGGGGTGAGGCCCGCCCAGTTCGCCGGCCCGATTCATCCGCACATTCCGGAAGGATTGTCGGCGAAGTGACCTATGAAGGTCCTCTCGGCGAGTTCCTTCCCTACCTTCGTTTTTGCGAGCGGACTCACCTGGGCCGGGAGACAGCCTGGGGGGCGGGGCAGATCCGGGTCCATTCCGTTCAACCCTGATACGCCGTGTCGGAAGGGGGCTGCGGTCCGTTTCTCCATGCATCGGCCGCAGCCACGGCAGCGAAGAGGAGATGATTTCATGGATGGATGGGTGTACCCGGTGTTCCTGGCGGCCGGCGTTCTGATCGGGGTTTTTGCGGCCTGGGTGGTCCTGGGGAAACGGGCCGCTCTCCGGGAAGGTGAAAAGGCCGCCCTGACGGAGCGCCTGACGGCGAAGGACCTTCAGATCGGGGAGCTGAAAGATGCGGCCGGGCGGCTGGATGAATCGCTGGCGCGTCTTCGGGAGGAGCTGAAAGCCGAGTCGAATGCCCGGGCCGCCGCCGAGGAGCGGAACGCCCGCATCCCGAAACTGGAGGAGGCAATCCGGGCCGGGGAGTCGGATCTGAACCGCCTGCGGACGGAGATGTCCGCCCTGCAGACGCGGGTCGTCGAAGTGGAGGCGCGGGCCGAGGAGGAAAGCAAAAGCGCGGCCGAGAAAATCGCCCTCCTGGACGAGGCCCGGCGGAAGCTGGGAGACGCCTTCCAGGCCCTGTCGGCGGAGGCCCTCAAGAGCAACAACCAGTCGTTCCTGGAACTGGCGAAGGCGTCCCTGGAGAAATACCAGGAAGCGGCAAAAGGCGACCTCGAGGCTCGGCGGCAGGCCGTCGAGGCCCTGGTGAATCCGATCCGGGAATCCCTGGAGAAGGTGGACGGACGGATCCAGGAGATCGAGAAGGAGCGGACCTCGGCCTATTCGAGCCTACAGGAGCAGATCCGCTCGATGACATCCGCCCAGTCGCAGCTCACGGTGGAGACGGCGAACCTCGTGAAGGCGCTCCGGGCGCCGGTCGTCCGGGGCCGCTGGGGGGAAATCCAGCTCCAGCGCGTCGTCGAGCTGGCGGGAATGGTGGAGTACTGCGACTTCGTCCAGCAGGAGACGGTTGCCACCGGGGAGGGATCGGTACGCCCCGACCTGATCGTCCGCCTCCCGAGCAACCGGAGCATCGTCGTCGATTCGAAGGCGCCCCTCGAGGCGTA
>CAZXMK010000402.1:0-2456 GCA_964641935.1 uncultured Syntrophaceae bacterium | reverse complement strand
GTTTCGGGGGCATCGAGCCCCAGTTCTTCAGCGCTTTCTGCCGGGCCATCGGCCGTCCGGACCTGCTTGCCGGCGGCGTCGCGCCGCCGGACTGCGCAAAGGTAAAGGAAGAGGTCCGGGCGATCTTTGCAGGGAAGACGCTCTCGGAATGGGAAGCGATTTTCGCGGAGACGGACGCCTGCATGGAGCCAGTCCGGTCCCTGTCGGAGGCATTCAACAGCGACCTGGCAAAGGAACGGGGCTGGGTGGCGGAGGTCGTCCTGCCCGACGGCCGCGCCGTGAGGCAGCCCGCCTGTCCCCTCAAGTTTTCTGAAACGCCGCCCCATTCCCGCCGTTCCGGGGTGAAGGCGGGAACGCACAACAGGGAAGTCCTTCTCGGCCTGGGATACGGCGAGGAGGAGATTGACGGATTCGAAAAGACGGGACTCTTCTCATAGCGAGGGGAAGGAGGGCGTCTTCGCCCTCCCATTCCCGTCAGTAACAAAACACCCAAGAAGATCAAACAGAATGGGAGGTTCACATGGCAGACAAATCGAAGTTGGGACTGGAGTTTCCACCCTACGTCTACGAAGTGGAAAAGGGGAAGATCGCCGAGTTCGCCATCGCCATCTCGCAGAAGGAAAGCAAGAGCCAGATCAAGCAGATTTATGCTGACAGCGCGGCGGCAAAGGCGGCGGGCTACAAGGACGTGATTCCATCACCTACGTTCCAGACATGCTTCGCCCTGTGGGGCGGTGAGGGACTGATGCCCATGATCCAGGCGCTCAGCATCAACCTGGGCCGGCTGCTTCACGGCGAGGAGGAGTATGAATACCTGGCGCCGATCTACCCGGGCGATGTCATGACGGGAGTCACCAAGGTGGTGGACATGTACGACAAGGAAAAGAAGGGCAAGCCCGGAAAATTCATGGAATTCACGGTTCTGGAGACGGAAATCAAGAATCAGCGGGGCGAGGTTGTGATCCGGAATCGTACGACCCTGGTTGAGAGATAGGAGGAGGCCATGACGAAAGCATTGACGTACGAGAGCATCAATGTCGGCGACGCGATGCCGACGTTCACATCGGACCCCATTACGCGCACGCATATCGTCCGCTATGCCGGCGCCTCGGGAGACTTCAACCCCCTGCACCACGACGAGACGTTCGCCAAGATGTTCGGCATGCCGCGGATCATCTCCCACGGGATGCTCGTGATGGGCATCACGGGGCGCGCCATCACGGAGTGGATCGACGACAAGAACCTGCGCAAGTTCGGCGTCCGGTTCTCCGCCATGACGGAACCCATGGACCTGGATGATCCGGGCTCCAAGGACAGGGCGACGATCATTGTGACCGGGACGGTTGTCGAAAAATTCGAGGAGGCCGGCGAGAAGAGAATCCGTTGCGAGATCCAGTCGGCGGATGCCACCGGCAGCGTCAAGATCGTGGGATCGTTCGTGGCGGCCGTTTCCTGAGAACCCCCTTGTCACTGCTCCCGTGCCGCATCCGGGAGCGGTGACACCTTTTTATTCAGATACGACGATCCTGGGAGCAATTTGATTTTCAACCGCCGTATGCCGTTTCCGAAGAATGGATCCGCCCGGCGGCTGTCCGTGGCTGCGGACCGGAACGGGAGCAAATTGCCGACAGCCGGGAGACCTGTTGTATTGTGGAGGTAATATGGCGAGTTTGATTTTGGATCGACGGGATCAGATATTTGTCCTGCAGGAGATGCTCAAGACGGAAGATCTGTGCGGGATGTCCAAGTGGGCGGATTTTTCGCAGGATACGTTCGAGATGGTGCTGAAGGAAGCGGAGCGCCTGGCGGTTGACATCGTTTTCCCGACCCTGGTGTCGGGAGACCGGGAAGGGTGCCGGCTGGAAGACGGTCAGGTCCATGTACCACCATCCTTCCAGCACTGCTACGATGTCTACCGGGACGGCGGCTGGATCAACATGGGTGTGTCGCAGGCGGCCGGCGGCCAGGGATTTCCTTATTCGATCACGGTGGCGGCCAAGGAGTGGTTCATCCATAACTTCTCCTTTTTCATCTATCCGGAGCCGGCACAGGCGGCCGCCCACCTGATTGAAGTCTTCGGCACGGACGCCCAGAAGAAGAAGTATATGGAAAAGATGTACGCCGGGATCTGGGGCGGCACGATGGCCCTGACGGAGCCCTCCGCAGGATCCGACGTGGGCAACCTGAAGTGCAAGGCCATCCGGAAGCCCGACGGCACGTTCCGTCTCCAGGGAACGAAGCAGTTCATCACTGGCGGCGATCATGACCTGACGGAAAACATCGTCCATCCCGTCCTGGCCCGGATTGAAGGAGATCCCCCGGGGACGGGCGGCATTTCCATTTTCCTGGTTCCCAAGTACATCGTCAACGACGACGGGACGCTGGGACGCCGCAACGACTATTCGATCGGCGGCATCGAGCACAAGATGGGACTGCACGGCAGCTCCACCTGCGTC
>CAZXMK010000401.1:0-2462 GCA_964641935.1 uncultured Syntrophaceae bacterium | reverse complement strand
CACCCGGATACTCGCCAGGATGGACCGGAGCTCGGCAAGCCCCTCTCCGGTGAACTTAAGAATATCCTCGGACGTGTATTCCCTTCCCGATCCCAGCAACACCAGCCGTGCCTGAAACGTGAGGGAGACCTGTCCCTTGACGACCATTCCCTTCAGGTCCGCATACCCCTCGTAAACACCGGAGGACACCGTCATATCCACCACCTTGGGACCGTTCACCGCCATGAATCCCTTGTAGCCGTCCACTGTCACCGCTTCCTTTTTCCAGTGGGGGCTGTTCTCCGTCACCTGTTTTTCCACTGATTCCAGGGTTCTCTGGGGCCAGGTCCCGATCTCAAGGAGGAACTCGCCGCTCGGGTTGGGAGATTCATCCTTCCTCCCCTTTCTCTTGAGCACGATGCCCGTTTCCGTGGGACCTCCTTCCCATCCGGCGGACGCCGTGACGGAACATCCCATGGGAAGCACCTCCACGACCCGGTACCCCCCGGCGAGGGATTCCACGGGAAGTCCTCTCTGGTTCGCAGTGAGCTTTTTATAGACGAGAACCCCCACGCTCGCCGTCTTTTTCCCCCGGGAATCAGGAGTCGGAAGGAACTGGATCTCCGCTTCGGGGACGACTGTTCTGTCCTCGCCCTCCGGAAGAGAATCGAGCACCGTGAAATGACGGTAATACTTCTGGTAGTCCGAAATCCAGCGGTACGACGGTGCGGCCCTATCTTCGAGTTCTGGGGGAAGAACAGCCCTCACCGGTATCACGTCCCCCTCCATCACCCGGGCGGGAAGACGTATTTCCACCGTTCCCCAGCGCTCTCCCCCTTCCTCCTCGCCGCCGGACGCTTTTTCCGGCGCCGACTTTTCATCGTCCTTCTTTTCCGGGTCAGGATCTAATTTTTCGTTGTCCGGGTCGGGCTCCTCCTCTTCGGGACCGGGCCAGGAGGGCTCCGTGATTTCGATGAGCCCCGACTCGGCGGCCGCCGTCCGCCCCTTTCCGTCCCGGGCGGTCACCCGAAACCTGAGAGACTGGCCCGCCAGGCCGCGAGCGGACTTCACCAGCCGCCTCCCCGCCACGGCGGCTCCGGAGCTCCATCTCCGGGAGACGCTGTCCCACTCGTGCCATTCATACTCCACGCCGTCCAGGGGATCCTTCACGGCGAGCCGGATCGTTTCGGTATCGCCCACCTTCGACGGGTGGGGTTCCAGCGCCACGGACAGCGGGACCTCCCTGACGACCGGGATCTTCCGGGACGCCGATCCCTCGAAGAGCACCGTCCCGTCGAGGACCTGGGCGGCGTAGAAGACGATCTCCGCCGTCTTTCCCTCCCAGGGGGCCGTGTCGAAATGAAGGGCGTCTCCGTCCCCGGCGAATTCCCCGTTGACGGACCACTGGTATTTCAGGGTCCCTCCGCCCTTTCTGGGGAAGGCGGTGCCCGAAAACCGGAGGGGTGTTCCGGCCGCGGCCTCGGTGATATCAGGTTCGAGGAGGACCCGGAGATCTCCTCCGGCTCCTCCGGGAGGCAGGACCTCCAGGGAAAGGGCGGACGCCGAGACGAAACGGCTCTTCGTCCGGGCCTCCACCCGGATCTCCACGGTCCGCCCCTCGTAGCCCGTGCCGTCGAAGGATATGGTCCGTTCCGCCGTGGAGGCGATCCGCCTCCCGTCCGCGAACCAGATGTACCATTCGAACCCTTCGCCTCCAAGACCGAACTCCTCCGTCTCCGCCGTGAGGGGAACAATTTCCCCCGCCCGGAAGGAATCCACGGGGCAGGTCAGCCGAAGCCGCGGACGGGGCGTATCGGCTGCGGAGAGGACGGTTACCGGGTGAACGGCCCGTACCCAGTCGGCTCCGGGAAGATCGGCGAGGACATGCACTTCCAGGACCTTCTTTCCCGGGGACGAGGGAGTCCACCGGATGCGGGACGTCGTGTCCCCCTCCAGGGCCTCCCCGTCGCCGCCGGAAGCGAACTTCCAGTCATACCGGGCCGACCGGAGCTCCCTGTCGATGACGACCGAAAAGTCCACTTCCATCCCCTCGCCCACGGTGTCCGGACCTGAAATCCGCACCCCCGGGGGGGTCTGCCTGCTGCGGAGGGATTCGAGATATTCCCTGTATTCGCCGATCATCCGGCGCCGCTCCGGGGTACCGGAGGGATAGATCAGGGCCCCCGCCCTGGTCCGGACGGCGGGCTGCAGGGTCTTTTCATCGGCCCCGTTCCGGCCGACGATCTCCTCCACGGCGGCGGCCGCCTCCCGGAGGGCCTTTTTCGCCTCCCCGAGGTCTTTCCGGTCCTCTTCGAGGACGATCCGGATCGATTCGGGAGAGCAGGAGGGCTTCCGCACCAGGATGAAAAAGGCGCTCCACCGCTCCCGGAACTCCATAAGGGCGCCATGGACCTTCAGCCACTCTTCCCAGTCGGCGATAACCGCCTCCTGGGCTTCCCGCCCGCTTCCGGTCTTATCAATAA
>CAZXMK010000400.1:0-2466 GCA_964641935.1 uncultured Syntrophaceae bacterium | reverse complement strand
CCCCCCGGAAGACATTGGATATCGGCGTCCCCTGGAACATGTCGCCGCCGGAGAGGAGCAGCGTCCCCTTCGGGTTCTTCGCCCGCTCGTCCTCGATCATCTGCGCAAGCCAGGCTGCCCCGCCGACGGGCCGCTCCGGGTCCACCGTCTTGACGACGCCGGGCAGGATGTGGCCGTGGGTGTCGTTGACGTGAAGGATGGTGAGCGCGACGGTGGGACGGGCGCCCGCATGGGAGGTCGGCATGAAGACGGCCGTCAGGCAGAGAAGGAGGATCAGAAACAGGGCCGTCCCGGGAAAAGAAGGGATCCTGCCGGTTTCCCGTGCCGATTTCTTCGAATTCATGGAACCTCTCTTGGAAACGACGTTTCTTAAGCCAGGCATTTCCGGCCGGTCAAACCTCTCACAGGACGACACGGACGGCCGGGTGGTTTTTCAGCATCTCATAGAGGCCCGTCCGGACGCCTTCGTCGGCCACGGTCAGCTCGACGTTCAGGCAGCAGTACCGGCCGGTGGCACTCGTGTTGGACAGCGTCACGGTATGGGGAAGATCCTGAATCACCTGCTTCACCGCCTCCCGGAGGGCCGCCTCGTCGGGGCCGATGACCTTGTAAATCCACTGGCAAGGATATTCGATAACGGGCTTCCGGCGCTCTGCACTCATTTCGAACCGTTCCTTTCTCCGGGGCAGGCGGTGCCTTTGATTTGCAGGTCGTTTATTGCACGAACGGGCTTTCGCTGAAAAGCATTATGATGCGCAAGGAGGATAACCGGAAGGAGGGGTTCGGCACTCTTGTCGAATGATCCCGGGAAGCGGACGCAGGGGGGGCCGGATCTGCCGGGATCGACGCCGACGTCGGGCAGCCGGCCGAATCGAGGATCGGCCATGCATATCCCTCCATCTTGTGGTAAAAAACGGTGCCGGAAATGCCGGAGGAGCGATGGAATCGACGTTACCCCAAACCCCCGCCTGCCTTGAGATGGAACGTCTCGGCGACGCCTGGCCGTGGAAGTGCCGGCAGGCCCTGGTCGTGAGGGCCGGGGGATGGAACGCGACGGCAGGCACGCTCCGGCTCTGCTCCCGGGAGGAGCCGCGCTTGCCCTGGCGCTTCGAGCCTGGGAGCCTGCCGGCCATGCTGGGAAAACACGGTCTCGCCTGGGGGCGGGGGATCCATCCCCTGACGGAGGAGGAAGAGCCGCGGAAGCGGGAGGGCGACGGGCGAGCGCCGGCGGGGATTTTCCGCATGCGGCGGACCTTCGGGTACCCGGCGCCGGAGGACGTTCCGTGGATCCGGCTCCCGTACCGGCGGATCGCACCGGGCACGCTCTGCATCGACGACCCGGCGTCGGCCTCTTATAACCGGATCCTGGACGGGGTGGGCACGGAGCCCGACTGGGAAAGCCATGAGGCAATGCTCCGGGAGGACGACCTCTACCGCCTGGGTGCCGTCATCGAACACAATACCGATCCCGTCCTGCCGGGGGCCGGCTCGTGCATCTTCCTGCACCTGCGGCGGGAGCCCGCTTCGCCGACGGAGGGATGCACGGCCCTGTCGGAGAAGGACCTGGAGCGGGTCCTTCGCTGGCTCGAACCGGATGCGCAGCCGGTCCTGATTCAACTGCCGGAGGGGGAGTACGAAAGAAGGCGGGCCCCCTGGAGCCTGCCCTGAATCAGGCGGTGCAAGCGCCGGCTGCCGCCGAAAAGCGAATCGCCCGATCCTTGTGTCCACAGACAAAAGAAAAGGGCGCAGGCCCATGACCCTCCGGCCATTAACCCGCGCCCTCGTCTGTTTGCGGATCCGGTATTCCTACTGGATGCTCCAGGTCGTTCCGGAGGGTCCGTCCTTCAGCACGACCTGCCGGGACGCCAGTTCCTTCCGGATCTCGTCGGCCTTGTGCCAGTCCTTGTTCTCCCGGGCCTCCCGGCGCCCCTCAATGAGCCGCTCGATCTCCGCCACGTCCAGCCCGCGCTTGACCGCTTCCCGCTCCCGGTCCTCCAGGAGGTAGCGGTCCGGGTCCACGAGGAACAGCCCAAAGACCCGGCCGATCCCGTCGAGGGTCTCCCGGGCCTGGCGAAGGACGGCCATGGCGGCGGGAGTGACGCGGAAGGCCTTGTCCAGGAGGTAGCCGTTCAGGTGGCGGATCGCATCGAAGACGTAACCCAGCGCCCGGGCCGTGTTGAAGTCGTCGCTCATGGCCTCGGAGAACCGCTCCGGCAGCCGGGACACAAGCTCTGCCAGGTCCTTCTCCTTCCCTTCCAGCGATGACGGGGCGGCCTCTGCCGTACCCTCGCCCGCCTTCAGGGCATCCTGGAGCGCCTTGAGCGTGCTGTAGCACCGGTCCATGCCCTGCCGGGCCTCCGCCAGCGACTCCTCGGAGAAGTCGACGGGGCTCCGGTAATGGCTCTGGAGCATGAAGAAGCGCAGGACCTCCGGGGCATAGCGCTTGAGCATCTCCTCGATGGTGAA
>CAZXMK010000399.1:0-2491 GCA_964641935.1 uncultured Syntrophaceae bacterium | reverse complement strand
CCGGGTGTGCCACGTGGAACGGGGTTCGGGTCTCGGGGTTAGGGGTTCGGGGGAGAGAAGGGGGAAATGGACTCAAGTTCTTGACTTTATATGACTAATACGGCGTATTCGTTTTACGGGGCGGAAAGGTCTGGGGACTCGAGAACGTGGGCTTGTGAACAGAGGTGGGCAATTTTGGGATCTTCGGGCAATTTTTGCCCGGGGCTTCTATCGGGCCGGTGCAGTCGCTGTCTCTTCCCGAACCCCTAACCCCGAGACCCGACCCCCTTCTCTTCCCGGTACTGCTCGTTGGCGGAATAGACGAAAGCGAGGATTTCCGCCACGGCCCGGTACAGCTCGGGCGGGATCTGCCGGTCGATGTCGAGTTTGCTCAGGATCTGGACGAGGACCCTGTCCTCCCGCACGGGGATGTCGTGACGGCGGGCCAGTTCGATGATTTTTTCGGCTACCTGCCCACTGCCCTTTGCCGTGAGACGCGGGGCATCGCTTTTGTCCGCATCGTAGCGGATCGCCGCCGCCAGCTTCGGCACGTCCGCCCGCTTCTTTCTGTTTTCAAATCCTTTTCTCTTCATCACCCTGAACCCTTTCTACGCAAAAACGCTCAGCACCTGCCCGTCCCCATGGAGTTCTTTCCGGAGGCCCGCCTCCATCGTCTCGCGGACCCGGCTGTCGACCCGGACCCGGAGATCCGCCACACGGTACCCGGCCTGGGACAGCCGGGCTTCCAACCCGGAAAGCAGTCCGGAGACGAACGATGCCGCGTCATCGCCTTCGCAGTGCACGCAGCAGCTCACCGCGTTGCCGCTGAAGTGCGCCTGCGCCATCACGTCGCCGAGGGCATCCATCTCGAGGGCAAGAAGCACGCGAAACGCGCCGCTGCGCCTGTCCGCACCGGGGCCCTGTCCCTCCCCCCTGCCAATGAAGATGTCCGCCGTTCCCGCGAGGCCGGCAAACAGGAGAGGCACCTGGAGAAGGAGTTTGCCCTCGTTTTCCTGCAGGTGGACATTGAGAACCTGGAGACGTTCGATTGCCCGCACGGCTTTTTCCAGGACCGGGGTCCATTCGCGGATTGTCTTGCCGCCTTCGGATGCGGACTCCTCGAGAATCTTCATCAGGCTTGCCTTGAGGCTGGCCGACGAAGGGAGCGGATGCTCGCCGGGTTTTTCCAGAACTTTCTTCAGGTCGCTCTCCGAGAGCAGGCCGAGCACCCGGGCGAAGTCGGGCAGCGAGAACCCCTCCCCGATCCGCTCCCTTCCCGACAGGACCGTCCCGAGCGCATCGAGGATGGCGGCCAGGGGACCGCGGCAGGAAGGCGGGGCGATCTCCCCGATCCGTTTCCCGCCGAGGACTCCGGCCAGCTCCGCCAGGCTTTGCGTAAGCGCTGCGGGGTTCGACCGGAAGCCCCGGAGGTGCTCCGCGATGAGCCGATCTTCGGCCGAAGACAGCACCGACAAGACGACCCGCGGGCGGAGGCTGTCCACCCGCATCGTCAGGGTTTGCCCGGGCCGCAACGCCTGTTCCGTCTCGGCCGTGAGGTGCGTTTCGCCGGCCCCGATGAGGAGTCTTCCGTCATCGAGCCTTTCCAGCACACGGACCTCGAGGATCTGCCCCAGGGACATCCCCGGCGGGGGCTGCGCAAGCCTGATCTGCAACACCTCTGCAGCGATCGGGCTGGTCGCGGGGGGAAACTGTACGGGGGGAGACATCAGCGGCTGTCACTTCTGCGGCGGGCGAGGTCCAGGATGAGGCGGATCTCCCCCTCGGTGAGCCCGAGGGTGCCCGCAATCTCCACCGGGGTGAATCCCTGTCCGGCGAGCCGGATCACCTCGTCGTTTCCGCCGGGGTGAAGACTCCCTTTCGGGCCGGTATCGGCGTCGTCGAGCGTGTCGATCCGGGCGGACGCCGCCTCCATGAGATCGCGGAGGCGCGCCTCCTTCTCGTCGATGGAGCGTGAGATGTCCCGGAGGGCCTTCTTGCTTTCCTCCATGGCCCCGATCAGCGCCGTCGTCGCCTGCTGGGAATCCTCGATCACCCGTTTGAGCTCCGCCAGGCTCCCGGGGTCGATGCCGGTCGGCTTTTGTTTCAGCTCGCGGTTGACCCTCCCGAGAATGAACACGACGGCCACGCAGAGAACCACGTCGGCCAGCACCTGGATGGCGAAAAAGATCTGGGGATTGAGGTCTGTCCAATGCATGGGACGCCGCTGACTGCCGTGCTGTGGGATGGGTGTCGTGGAGGTGCGTCACACCCGAATGTTGATCCGGCCCCCGTGATCGTCCCCGGAAGGATCATCCTCCCGGGTGGGGGGGTGGGGTTTCTCGTCCGCCGGGTGAGAGTCCCGGGCCGATCTGCGCTTCCGCTCCCGTTCCTCCTCGCGCTGGATCCGCGCCTTTTCGGTCTCGTCCGACTCCTTCACCTTCTCTTTGAGCAGCTTTCTTTCCTCGCTGGTGTGCACGGCCACATAGCGCTGCTGCAGGTCGGACTGCTGCTG
>CAZXMK010000398.1:0-2494 GCA_964641935.1 uncultured Syntrophaceae bacterium | reverse complement strand
ATGCCGTGGACGCCGACTGGCGCCGGGCACGGGAATTCGGGATACTGGCGGTGCCTTTTTTCCTGTACGGCGAAGAGGCCCTGGCGGGGTTCCGCCCCTTCGATGATTTCAGGAAGCTGATGGGCAAGGTCGCCTGATGCATCGTCTTTCAATCGCCTCTTTGCTTGTCGACATTGCATATCCTTTTCCGCGTTTTCGAAGGTGTCCCTTTATTCGACAGGACCTTGTGAAATATCCGACCCATCAGGGGCCGGCCCTGTCAGTGTGATCGCCAGCATGGTGATGTCATCCGACGCCGGCGCGCCCTGCGTAAAGCGGTCTATTGCCTCGCGCATGCCGCATATCACCCCTCTGACCGGCTCTCCCTTCAGGGCGTCAAGTTCCAGGACCGTCCGGCTGTCGCCGAACAGTTCTTCGTTCCAATTCATGGCCTCGGTTACGCCGTCGGTATACAAAAACAGCACGTCACCGGGGCGTATGACCGTTGTCGCGGAATGATACGCATACCCGTTCATGCCGCCCATTACCAGGCTGGGCGCGACCTCCAGAAACTCGAAGTCCTTTCCGCCGTACGAAACCAGCGGCGGGTTGTGGCCGGCGCTGACATATTCCAGATTCCCGGTCATCGGGTCGAGGATCCCCATGAACAGGGTCACGAACATATTCTCGTCGTTATCGGCGCACAGCATGGCGTTTGTCTGATGAAACACCTGTTCCAGCGACGGGTTGAGCATGACCTGGTTCCTGAGAATTGTCATGGTAATCACCATGAACAGGGCAGCGGGCACCCCCTTGCCGGAGACGTCGCCGATACAGAAACAGAGCCGTTTGTCTTCGAGAATGAAGAAGTCGAAGAAGTCACCGCCGACCTCCCGGGCAGGCTCCATGACGGCATACAGGTCCAGGTGCTCCATCTCGTGAAAGGGAGGGAACACCCGCGGAAGCATGCTGGCCTGGATCTTATTGGCCACCCGCAGATCGTTCTCTACCCGCTCTTTCTCTCTCGTTACCCGCTGCAGATTGCTGATGTACTCTTTGAGATCTCCCGTCATCCGGTTGAATGCCTCGGCCAGTGCCTGGATCTCGTCACCGGTGCGGATATCGAGCACCGTATCAAGGTTGCCGGTGCTGACAACGTTGACCCCCTCCTTCAACTGCAGGATCGGGGCGGTGAAGGTTCGGGAAAGCACCGCAACGACAATCAGCACGATGACCAGCATACCGGCCATCAGCCATATAATCCTGCTCATGAGCTTTTCGGGCCGTTCCATCAGCTCCGATTGCGGCATGAGGATGCCGAATGTCCAGCCGGGCGTATTGGGAATCGGATTGAATATCGTTACCAGCCTGGTTCCGTCCGGCCGGATGAACTGGCCCTGCCCCGGCTCTCCCTCGGCAATCATACGTCCGATTTCCTCGAGCCCCCGGTACCCCGCCGCCGTCCCCTGGAAAAGGTTGAGCTTCATGGGGAGATCCGGGTTCGGATGGGCCACGACAAGGCCGGTGCCGTCCACCACCCAGCCGACGCCGCTTTCACCGATATGGATCGACTCGGCAATGCGTGACAGTGTTTTCAGCAGTACCGTTGCGGCTGCGATGCCGATCCGTTCCCCCTTCTCGTTGGTCACCACATTTGCCACCACGAAGATGCTTTCGCCGGTGGATTTGGAGATCAGGGGATCGCTGATGGCGTACTCCTTCCCCTGTTCCATGATCTCCTTCCAGTAGAAGCGGTCCGAAACATTGCCGACAGCGCCCTTTGTGGTTATGTAGCGCCCCCGCGCATCGGTGAAGAACAGGATCTCGAAATCCGGATTGAGCGTATGCTCCCGTTTCACCAGGTCCCTTCTGATGGCCTCGAAATCCCCGGAGCGCATGTGCTCCCGGTGGGCGATGGTCTTGACTTCGCTCTGGTATCCCTGTATCAGACGGCCGATCTCCGCTGACCGGGCCTTGAGAATTTCCTGGCTCAGATCCCTGGTCAGGGGGATAACCGAGCCCTTGATGCTGGAATAGGTGATAAAGCCGAAAGCCGTCATCAGCACACCCAGCGTCAACCCAAACCATATCAGCATCTTTGCCCTGATCGATCTCATTCGCGCGTACCTGTACCTCTCATCTCCATCTCGGAGTATGGATGATGGCTGGAGTATGAATCAAACCGCAATCGATAATTCCCGGCTTCCGTTCCATCGCCGGCAACGAGACAACCTCGAAGCGACGGGAAAAGCGGGGTAAAAAAAAGAGGATATCGACAGTTGATCCTCGATATCCTCTCTCTGCTGAAGGGCATTCAAAAGCGCCATGGTTTCCCCACCCGACCGGATGCTGAAATGATTGTTCAACTCGGAGGCTCCGGCTATGACGCAGTCCACACAATCCCCGAGACCGCTCGGAACTGAAGCATGATACCAAAAATTTGCTGATTCAAAGGTACAAAGAAAGCCTCTGATCAGCCAATGTCTTCCTTCCCGAAGCGCCGGAACAGCGCCAC
>CAZXMK010000397.1:0-2509 GCA_964641935.1 uncultured Syntrophaceae bacterium | reverse complement strand
AAGGCGTTTGAACCAGTTCCTGCAAATCATCGTCTCCGGGATTCTGCTGGGCGGCATCTACTCCCTGATCAGCATCGGCCTGACGCTCATCTTCGGCATTGTCAAGGTCATCAATTTCGCCCACGGCGAATTCCTGATGATCGCCATGTACCTGGCCTTCTGGTCCGTTTCCCTGCTCAACATGGATCCCTATCTCTCTGTCGTCCTGGTCGTGCCGGCGATGTTCGTCCTGGGGGTTGCGACGCAGAAAGTCGTGATCAACCCGATTCTGAAGGCGCCGGATGTCATGCAGATTTTCGCTACCGTGGGCGTCGGGCTCGTCCTGCAGAACATGGCCCTCTTTCTGTGGAAGGCCGATTACCGGACCATTCTGACACCCTACCAGAGCATCAACTTCGAACTCGGACCCGTCGTGTTCAGCTTTCCGCGACTGGCGACGTTCGTTCTCGCCATGCTCGTCAGCATCGGCTTTTTCTACTACCTGAAGCATTCGTTCACCGGCAAGGCGCTTCGCTCCGTCTCGCAGAACCGCGAAGCCGCACTCCTGATGGGCATCGATGTCAATCGGATGTACCTGATCGCGTTCGGGCTGGGCGCCGCCTGCCTCGGGTTTGCCGGCTGCCTGCTGCTCCCGGTGTACTACGTCTTTCCCTCCGTCGGGACCTATTTCGGGATCACCTCCTTCGTCGTGGTCGTTCTCGGCGGGATGGGAAACATGAAGGGGGCCTTTCTGGGGGGCCTGCTGATCGGCCTGGTCGAATCCGTCAGCGGCGTCTACGTGGATTCGACGCTGAAGGAGGCCATCTATTTCATCCTCTTCATCCTGGTGCTGCTCTTCAAACCCAACGGCCTCTTCGGAATCCGCGAATCATAGGGAGCTCGGAAACGAATGATCATCGACACGAAAAAACACACATTGATCGCATTTCTGTTGTTCACCGTCGTTCTCCTCTTCCTTCCCCTGGTCGTGACGAACAACTTCTACCTCCATAACCTCATCATGATCTTCTTCTGGGCGGCCCTCACGGCTTCGTGGAACATCATCGGGGGGTTTGCCGGGCAGATCTCTCTCGGCCACGCCGCGTTCTTCGGCATCGGCGCCTATACATCGACGGTCCTTTTTCTGAAGCTGGGCATCAGTCCCTGCATCGGCCTCCTCTGCGGGGGGGTCCTGTCCACGGTGGTCGCAGCGGCGATCAGCTACCCCTGCTTCCGTCTCCGGGGGCCCTTTTTTACGCTTTCCACGATCGCCTTCGGGGAAGTCATCTACCTGCTCTCGAGCTACTTCCGCGACCTGACGGGCGGGGCCGTCGGCCTGCTCATCCCGTTCAAGCCGGGGCTCTGGAACCTGATCTTCCGCGAAAAGATCTATTACTACTACATGGCGCTGTTTCTCATGCTCGTCGTCATCGTGATCACGCACCGGATCTCCCACTCGAAGATGGGCTACTACCTGATCTCCCTCCGGGAGGATGAGGAGGCGGCGAAGGCCATCGGGATCGACACGACGCGGTACAAGCTCTACGCCGTCATGATCAGCGCCTTCTTTGCCGGCATCGCCGGGGTCTTCTACGCCCAGTACGTGCTTTTCATCGAGCCCAAGACCGTCTTTTCGGCGGACCTTTCCACGCAGTTCGCCCTGATGAGCATCATCGGCGGACTCGGTACGGTGGCCGGGCCGATCGTGGGCGCCTTCATCCTGACGCCGCTGAGCGAATTCCTGAGAGCCTGGCTCGGCGGGTCCTACTCCGGGCTGCATCTGGCCATCTACGGGGTCATCCTGATCGCCGTTGTCCTGGTGATGCCCGAGGGGATCGTGGTCTGGTTCAACGAGAAGCTCCGCATGGTCAAGGCCAGGGTCGGGAAGGGGCGTCCGGTCAACGCTGAAATCTCGAAAGGACAGGAGGTGAAGCCGTGATCCTGAACGTCACCGGTTTGACAAAGAATTTCGGGGGTCTCGCGGCGGTCAAAAACGTGGACTTCCATATCCGCAAGGGTGAAATCCTGGGTCTCATCGGTCCCAACGGGGCCGGCAAGACGACCGTGTTCAACCTGATCACCGGTTCCATGCCCCTTTCCGGCGGGACCGTGGTGTTCGAGAACCGGGAGATCGGCCGCATCTGCCACCCGCACAGGATCTGCAAGCTGGGGATCGGGCGGACCTTTCAGAAGGTAAAGCCCTTTCCCAGCATGACCGTCCTGGACAACGTGCTCGCCGCATCGTTTTGCTGCTGCAACTGCAAGTCCGACGCGACGGAAAAGGCCCATGAGGTCCTGGACTTCGTGGCCTTGTCAAAAAAGAAGGAATACCTGGGGCGTCAGCTGACGATCGGGGACCGCAAACGGCTGGAACTCGCCAAGGCCCTTGCCACGAACCCCCGCCTGCTCCTGCTCGACGAGGTCATGGCGGGACTCACGCCGACGGAGGTCAACGAGCTTCTCGTCGTCATTGCCAAGATCCGCGAAAACGGCGTGACCATCTTCGTGATCGAGCACATCATGAAGGTCA
>CAZXMK010000396.1:0-2519 GCA_964641935.1 uncultured Syntrophaceae bacterium | reverse complement strand
CCCTCATCGAGGCCATTCGGGCCAGCATCTCCATGCCCGGCATGTTCACGCCCTGTTTCCGGGAGGGGCGGCTCCTCGTCGACGGGGGACTCGTCAACCCCGTGCCCGTGTCGCTTTGCCGCTCCATGGGGGCCAGCACCGTCATCGCCGTCAATCCCAACACGGACGTCAAGATCCAGTACGAGATGACGAAGGAGCCCGTCCTGGGCGGGTCGCCGAAAACGGAACCGGAACAGGAAGAAGAGGAGCAGGGGCTTCGCGTCCGGGACCTCCTGTTTGCGGGATTGACCCTCTACGTGACGGAACGGATCAAGAGGGGCAAATCGGCGATCACGGGCCGTTCCGCCGAAGAGGAGAACAAGGGTCTGCGGGATCACCTCATGGGGTATCTCTCCGATTACATCAACGCCACCATGAAACAGGGCAAGTCCCTGGCCCTGGGACAAATCACCGAGGACGGGACGTTCCGGGAACCGTCCATCCTGGAAGTGATCCTGGCATCCATCAACCTCATGGGCGACCGGATCGGGCGTCAGCGCCTTGCCGGCGATCCTCCCGACGTCATGATCCTCCCCCACGTCTCCCACGTAGGGCCCCTCGAGTTCAACCGCGCCGACGAAGTCATCGAAGCCGGCCGGCGCGCGCTCAATCTCATGCTTCCCATGCTCAGGGACCAGATCGGTTTTGTCGTGACCATCTGAGGTCCGGACACGGATCGTCCGTCCCCTGCCTGTAGACAGAAACCCCTTGACAATCAACGGCTGTTCTTTCATGATCGAACGCCAATTCACCATACTGAACGGACGTTCGGCATGACCCTCCACAGCGCCGGGAAGAGGCAGCGAAAAGAACGGGAGTTCCGCTTCCGTCGGGCAGAGATTCTCGAAAGGGCGGAGAAACTCTTCGCCGACGGGGGGTTCCACGAGACCACCATGGCCGAAATCGCCGAATCGTCCGGGTTTTCGATCGGGGGTCTCTACCGGTTCTTCAGCGGCAAGGAGCAGCTCTACTCCATCCTGGTGATGGAGAAGGTGCGGCTGATGTACGACGAGATCATGGGCGCCGTCGAGCACGAGGAGTCCACGGAAAGGAAAATCCGGGCCCTCGTGATCTCGCACTTTGCCTACGTGGAGCACCACATCGATTTTTACCGCCTGCTCGTCGGTCATGAAAGCGGCCTGCGGACGGCAGGTCTCCGCAACCTCCGGGAACAGATCCTCGACGAGCACCGCAAGCACGTCGCCCGGATCGAAGGGGTTTTGGGGGAGGGGATTCAGCGTCGCGTCCTCCGCAAGCTCGCCCCCCGGTCCCTGGCCAACGCCCTTATCGGGATCATCGCCTACTATAAATTTGCCTGGATCATGAATCCCCACGGGGAGTCCCTGTCGGAAAAGGTGGACGACGTCCTCGAGCTGTTCTTTCGGGGCGCCGCCCCCGCGGCGGGCATCGGGCCCGGCTTCCACGGGCCTGGAAAAGAACGAACCCTTCATCAGGAGGCGGAATGAACGGCTTGCGCGCGCGCGCGATCACGATCGGCATGATGCTCCTCTTGTTGGCGTGTGTGCCGTCCATGGCGGCGGACTACACGCTGGAGGACCTGTACCGCATCGGGATGCAGAAATCGGAAAAGATCCGGATCTCCGGGGAGAACGTGGAAATCGCCGATGCAGGAAAAACCAAGGCCCTCTCCGCGCTGCTTCCGCGGGCCACGGCATTCGGAACGTACACGAACTACACCGACGAAAAGCGAAACGCCACGGGCTCCCTCACCCAGCCCGACACGCAGAGCGCCTGGGGGATGCGGATCGACGAAAGCCTGTCGCTCGGCGGCAGGGAGTTCATCTCCTACTCGCTGTCGAAGGACAGCGTGGATAAGAACCGGTATGACTTCCGGAGTTTCCAGGAGGAGTTCCTCCTCGCCGTGTCGCTCGCCTACTTCGAGTTCATGAAGGCCCGCAAGGGGCTGGAGATCGCCGACTCGAACGTGGAGCGGCTGACGAAATACCGGGAAGCCGCCCGCACGCGCCTCAAGGCCGGGGAAATCACGAAAACGACGGTCCTTCGGGCGGAAGGAGAGCTGTCGGGGGCGCTCTCGGAGCAGATCAAGGCCCGGAACGCCTATGAGAGCGCGCGGGTGTTCCTGGCGCGCCTGGTCGGGATCGAGCGGGATTTCCAGATCCGGGAAGTGCCCGTCACGGAGCGGGACACGGCGGAGCTCGAGGCCTTGAAGGACCGGGCGCTGAAGACGCGCCCGGACGTCAAGAGCGCGGAGACGCAGGTCCGGATCGCGGAAAAGCAGATCGACGTCACCCGGGGCAGCTACTGGCCGACGCTGAACGTGGCGGGCGTCTACACCAGCACGGAGCAGAGCCCCGAGACGGCCTCCTACAACCGGGAGAGCACCTACGGGGCCGTCACGATCAACTTCCCGTTCTTCGAAGGGGGCCTGCGGCACGCGGAAGTGCGGGAGTCGCAGGCGAAGTATCGACAGGCCGAGTTCCAGTACCGGGATTTCGTGA
>CAZXMK010000395.1:0-2528 GCA_964641935.1 uncultured Syntrophaceae bacterium | reverse complement strand
CCCGGCAGGTCCGTGATGAAGCGGACCGCGTCGTCCGCCGCTCCGACGCTGCCGACATCGACCACCGCCAGGCCTTCACGGTCCGACAGGACATAGCAGCGGGCGAATCCGCAGGGGGGAAGGCAATGGACCATGTCACTCCATCGGGGATTCTGGATTTACCGCCGCCTTCATCGATACCGGGCGGGGTCCGGCGGGGTCCCGCTCCGCGCGGCGCCGGGAAAGCGGTCCCTGCGGGGCGGGGAGACCGGTACGGAAAGATCGCCGGCGAAAAAGGGTGGATACGGTAGAAATCGCGAGAGGGGCGGCTGTCAGGACTGCCCGGTCCTTACGGTTCATGGCATGCGCTCCGTGCCTTGGGAAAAGAGCCATGGCGCTGGGTTTGGATTGGATGACCCGACGAGGGCGAAAATATACGAAGGTTCCCCCGGGGTGTCAAGGCGAATGTCCGCACCGGTCGGGATCGCAGGATGATCCGCCGGGTCAGTGCCGGGGCACGTTTGGATCGGCCGGATAGCCGGTATGGGACAGGTACTCCGCCAGGGCCAGGTGCCAGAAGCGGAGGGTCTTGCCCGTCGCACCCACGAATTTCCTGCCGGAGAGAATGCTGTACCGCGGACGGGCCGCCGGCCGGGGAAAGCGCTCCGTCGGCACCGGCGCCACGGACACCCCCGTTTTCCCGGCCATCTCCAGGATCTTGCAGGCGAATCCATACCAGCTCACGGACCCCCGGTTCGTTACGTGAAAGACCCCCCGGTACCCCCCTTCCAGGAGCAGGTTGACCGCTCCGGCCAGGTCCCAGGAATAGGTCGGGCAGCCCACCTGGTCGTCCACCACATCCAGTTGGCTCGTAACGGCCGCCTTCTCCAGGATGGTGCGGACGAAGTTCTTTCCGCGCCGCCCGTAAAGCCAGGAGGTCCGGATCAGAAGGGCGTTTTCCGTCGTCTCCATCAGCAGGCGCTCCCCCTCGAGCTTGGATTCCCCGTAAACATTCAGGGGTGCGCCGGGATCGTCCTCCACGTAAGGCGAGCTTTTCCGACCGTCGAAAATGTAGTCCGTACTGAAGTGGACAACCCGGATCCCCCGGTCCCGGCACGCCAGGGCGATGTTCTCGATCCCCCGCGCGTTGACGGCAAAGCAGCCCTCCCGGTCGGATTCGCATCCGTCCACGTTGGTATAGGCGGCTGCATTGACGACGGCATCCGGGGCCGCTTCCTCGACAGCTTCGCGGCAGGCATCCCGGGATGTGATGTCCAGCTCGTCGATATCCTTGCCGGTCGCATCATGGCCCGCCATGGTGAAGCGGTTCATCAGGTCGTTGCCGAGCATTCCCTTGTGGCCGATGACCAGGATGTTCATTCGTACCGGACCTCCTTGAGAAAAAGCCCCCGGGCAGGGGCGGTGATGCCGGCGGCGGCCCGGTCCCTTGCCGACAGGACGGCCGGGATGTCGCCGGGTTGCCTGCGTCCTTTGCCGACCTCGACCAGCGTGCCGGCGATAATCCGGACCATGTAGCGCAGAAAGCCTTCGGCCTCCACGGTGATGCCCACGAAGTCTTCTTCGTTCCGGGTTACGGAGATCTCCCGGATTGTCCGGATCCGGTGGGGGGCATCGGAGTGAACCGTGCTGAAGGACGTGAAGTCATGGGTGCCGGCTAAGTGCATCGCCGCCTCCTGCATGGCCGCCGCGTCCAGGGGTTTGAAGATCTCCCAGGCGAAGTTCCGGTACAGGGCGGAGCGAACGGGGCGGTTGAGGATCCGGTAAAGGTAGACCTTACCGGTTGCGCTGTGGCGGGCGTGGAAATCCTCCGGCGCCTCGTCGAGCCGGATCACGGCGATGTCCCCGGGCAGAAGGCTGTTGAGGCCCAGAAGAAAATTGCGCGCCGGGACCGCCGAGGCGGTCCGGAAATGGGCCACCTGGGCCAGGGCATGGACGCCCGCGTCGGTCCGGCCGGAGCCGACCACCTTCACGGCCTCGCCGGTCATCACGGCGATCTTCTCCTCCAGGACCTGCTGGATCGACAGGCCGTTCTTCTGGCGCTGCCACCCGGCGTAGGCCGTTCCGTCGTATTCGAGGATCATCCGGATGTTTCGCATGGGGACAAAAAAAGGGGAAGGATTCCTTCCCCTTGCTGATTCGGCCTCGATGTTTCCGGTCCTCCTATGAACGAACCGCCGTCCCGCACTCCTCCAGGGCCGCGATCCCCGGGAGGACCTTTCCCTCCAGGAGTTCCAGGGAGGCACCGCCGCCGGTTGAAATGTAGGTGATCTTGTCGCTCTCGCCGGTCTTGTGGACGGCCACGTCGGTGTCGCCGCCGCCGACGATCGTGAGGGCGTAGGAATTGGCCACGCCGTGGGCCAGCGCAGCGGTTCCGCGGCCGAAGGCGTCGATCTCGAAGACGCCCATGGGGCCGTTCCAGACGATCGTCTTGGCGTTGGCCAGGGCCTCCGTGAAGAGCGTGATGGTCGCCGGCCCGATGTCGAGGCCCATCCAGTGGGCATTCATTTCCTGGACCGGAACGATCTTGG
>CAZXMK010000394.1:0-2544 GCA_964641935.1 uncultured Syntrophaceae bacterium | reverse complement strand
CTGCCTGCTCAGCCACCTTCAGGTCCTCCATGATGTTCAGCATGGCCCGGCGGGCTCTGGACAGTTCCTTGATCTGGTCCTGCAGTTGCCCCTTCGAGACTTCCAGCTCCTGAAAGGCGTCCCGCAGCTGGGACACCATGCTGTTGAAGGCTTCGGAGAACTCCCCCATGAAACTGATTTTTTGCGTGAAATCTCCCTTGGCGATCTGCTGGGTCGTCCAGGTGAGGTGTTTCATGCTGGCATGCAGGCTCTTGAGGGACTGCAACACCAGTGTTTTCCCCTTGGGCGGCTCTATGCCGATTTCCCCGCGAGCCAGCTGGTAGGCCACATTCGTCGTGTCGTTGTACACGGCAAGGAATCGATTGATGTAATCAACGGCCTGCCGGATCTCGTTGTCCGGGTAATCCGGTGGAAGCTCGATCATCTTCGGAGTCTTGCCCTTCATGATCATGGCAAAGGCTTCCGTGATCTTGTCAATGTCTTCCGCTCGGACCTGGATCATCTTCAAAATCCGTATGCCGCGGGCCGGACATCGAAACGGCAGACCCGATCGCCGGAGCACCAGCAATCCACCTCTTTCACGTCGAACTTCTTTCCGGTGAACTCATGAAGCAGTCCGCCGATGAACCCCTCGTCGTAGGTGCAGATCTGCTCGTCACAGACGGGCAGCCCGGAGCAGTCGAGGTCCTCCGCGACCGTCAGCGTGAATTCCAGCTTGTCCATGTTGGATTTTTCGATTCTCAGGATACCGATCTTCAATGCTGCCAAGGTTTCCTGCAACTCCTTGATGAAGGCTCCGAAATCCGTCTTTTGGGTGATCACGTTCTTGAACAGCTCCCGCCCTGCCAGCTCGCCGGCCTTGAAATAGAGATGGTCCGCCGTTTCGGCGTTGAACTCCTGGATGATAACATCCCGCAGCGTGAATTGCATGAGGCGATATACGCTGACATCCATGTTCGCCCCCAGGTTCGGCCGTCCCTCCGCAACATTGCCGAGCATGCCCCAATGGAACATGGAATCTTCTCTTTCCTCCTTGAACATAGCCGCCTCCTTTTCGTTTGATGCGGAGCGTCACTCGACGATCCGATACTTTGTTCCCTGACCGAAGGAGACCAGGAGTGTGTTGATCTCTTCGTTTCGTTCAATCATTCTCTCTTCCCTGTATATGGTAAACTCCATATAATACTCAAGTTCTTCCATGTGTATTCTCAGTTATTCCTCCATCTTTTTCCACTCCGTGATGTCGACGAAACGTTCCAGCAGATACTTCCGGTCACCCGGCATCACGGTCTTCTCCTTGCTGGTCAGGGAGGCAAGAAAATCGGGAGGAACACTCACGGTGCTTCCCGAATATGCCTTGAAATCGGACAGGATGCACAAAAAGGCAACAAGCAAAGCAAGCGTACCCCACTTCACTATTTTTATCGACCAGCCTTCATCGGCGTCGGCCATGTGGTTGCCTTTTCCGGCGGCCCGTCATTCCTTCGGAAAGTATTCCCCCGCATGCTCCCGGAGAATGTCCAGAGACTTCCCGAAATCAAACTGGCCTGCCGCACGATCAAGGGCGGCGTAGTTCTCCGGCCCAAGCAGGCCGCGAAAGACATCGGCCTCTGCTGCCAGGTAATCCACGGCCTCGCCGTCGTCACTCGACAGCAGGCCCGCCATCCTTTCGCAGATTTCTTTTGCTTTGATCGCATCCACGGCCACGGGGGCCGCCACGGACTCCTCCCGGGCCGGCATGGCCACTCTCAAGCGGGATACCAGCAAGTCGTGGGCCTCCGCGTACGGGACGAGGACCGCCTCGATGTCCGGCCGGTCCTGGCCCTCCTTGATCGCCTTCTCGACGCAGGCGGCCAGCTCCTGGATCTTCGTGGCCCCGATGTTGCCGCTCACCCCCTTGGCCGTGTGGGCCAGGCGTTCCGCCGTGGCGTAGTCGCCTTCGTCCAGGCTCCGGCGGATCCGTGCGGGGGCCTCCCCCTGATTCTCGACATACTTCTTCAACATGTCGAGATAAAAACCCTTCTTCCCCATGACCCGCTTCAGGCCCAATGCCGTGTCGAGACCGGGAACCTCCGGCAGGTCGTCCGAGGCCTGCGGCCTGGTCGGTTCCACCGCGGCCGTCGGTTCGACGGGCATCTCGGCCGATACGGATACTGCTTCCGCACCGGCACCAACCCGCACGGGGCCGACCTGTCTTGGCCTGATCCACTTCAGAAGCTTCCCGAACAGCTCGTCCGGGTCGATGGGCTTGGCCACGTGGTCGTTCATGCCCGCGTCCGTGCACTTCTGGATATCGGCGGCCATGACATTGGCCGTCATGGCGATGATCGGCAGTTCCCGGAACGCCTCCTGCTTCCGGATTTCCACCGTGGCCGTCACCCCATCCATTACCGGCATCTGCATGTCCATGAGCACGGCGTCGTAGGCGCGCTCCGCGACCATATCCAGAGACTTCCGGCCGTCCTCCGCAATATCCACGACAAAACCCGCCGAGGTGAGCAGTTCCGTCGCCACCTGCTGGTTGAACTCGTTGTCCTCCACGAG
>CAZXMK010000393.1:0-2544 GCA_964641935.1 uncultured Syntrophaceae bacterium | reverse complement strand
AGGAAGAAAAGCAGGGAGGTCAGGGGAAAGCGTCGGTGCATCGCAAGCAGAATCGGCGCCGCCATCAGGACCGGGGCGACTTCCATGAGCCAGGTGGCGCGGTCATAGGGATCAAGCCCGGAGACAATCAGCGCGGCGAATACGAACAGACCGGCGGCAACACGCAGTTTCAGATCGCCCATTTGTTCCTTTCCTTGTCATCCAGACGTTTTCATCCCGGATGTGTCCATCCCGCCCGGGAATCCTCTTCGACGCCGTCTTCTGTCCGTCTCTATCCGCCCTCCCGGAAGACGCGGCGGCAAATCGTCTTCGTCTCCTCCAGCCAGGCCCGCCTCTCATCGAGGGTGCTCGTGACCACGACCCGGAACATTCTCCGATGGAAATCCCGGACGCCGCAGAGGTCGAAGATGCAGCGCCTCCACAGGGTCTCCAGGGGATCGCCGAAAACGGCCCGCTCCCGTTCCTCGACCGTATTCGATGTGTTGAACACGACGGCTGCCCTGGCCTTGAGCAGACCGACGGGAACCCCCTCTCCGCTGTCCCCCTCCTCGAACCGGTAGGCCACGCCGGGGCGGACGACCCGGTCGACCCATCCTTTCAGAATCGCCGGAGGCTGTCCCCACCAGTTGGGATGGACGATGACGATCCCGTCGGCGGACCGGAGCTCGTCACAGTGCCGCCGGATCGGCTCCGGAAGGACCGCCGCTGCGTCGATCTCCGCGGCGGGCAGCAGGGGATCGAAGTCCTCCGCACACAGATCGTGGAAGACAACGTCATGGCCGCCTTCCTCAAGTGCCGCCCGCGCTGCGGCGGCAACGGCATGATTGAAGCTCCCCGGATCGGGATGACCCAGGACAAGAAGAATGTTCATAGCCCTCCCTGAAGGCGACAAACCGCCCGAATATCCGCGCATCCGTTTGCGTCGCCGGTGCCACAGGCCGGAACAACGGGCGGGAAGCCCCGGCAGCCGGAGCCGCCGCATCGCCCGGGGCGCCCGACACGGACGATCTCATTGCCCCGAACGGCCCGGCAACAGTAGCGGGGTGCGCGATGTGCGTCAAGCCCGATTCGTCCCGCATTGCGCCCCATCGCAACGCTCCCTTCCATCCCTCCAATCCCCCCGGGAGGCAGTCCCGGAGGGTGTATGCGCCCAGGCCGCCTTTCAGGCGCCCGAAGCGGGAGGCAAATATCGTCACGGCAACGAAACGGACACCTGCAGCGAGATCCTGCTCGTCAACAACTTCAATCCCGAGCAGAAATCACCGTTCTTCAAGGTCAATCTCCGCCTTGCCGATTCCACGGACCGGAACCGCAGCGGAGACACGGCCAAGGACACCATCAGCGTTCTCGAATCCTGCATTGAGACGGGGGGTTCGAGCTTGCACAGACCATGTCCCTCCGGGAGGGCTAACGGTATTATCGCTGCATGGACATGCACATGATCGGCTTCCGGCTGCCCGGGCACCTCCGGCTTCACGGCAGGCATCCGGGGCGAGGTGTGATGGCAAGAGGAGAAAACAGGCAGGCAGAAACAGGCCCGATTGCTTTTCCGTACAAAAAGATCCGGCCTGTTTCTTTTTTATTTCCGGTCCAACTCCTTGCGGACGGCGAGACCGATCTTTTCCATGACGTAGGGCTTCCGGACGAACTCGCCCGCGCCGATCTCCAGGGCCTCCCGGACCCTCCCCGTTTCCGAAAAGCCGCTGACGATGATCGCCCTCTGCCCGGGATGGATCTGCAGGATCCGGCGGTAGGTCTCGAGTCCATCGATCCCCGGATCCATGATCATGTCGAGAACGACCAGATCCGGCTTCTTTCCGCTCACACGTGATACCGCCTCCTCCCCGCTGGAAACGGTTTCCACGCGGTAACCGAGCCGGGTCAGCATGCTGGCGGCCAGATCCCGCTGTTCCCTCACGTCGTCGACCACCAGGATGGATTCTCCCTGCCCCAGGAAACTGACCAGGAGGTGCTGCTCAGCCGCCTCCACCGACTCCTCCCGGGTCACCGGGAAATACAGGGTGAAGGTCGTCCCGGCGCCCTCCTCGCTCTGCACGTCGATGTAGCCGTCGTGGTCCTTCACGGTTCCCCAGACGACGGCCAGGCCCAGGCCCGTTCCGCTCCGGCCCATGACCTTCTTCGTGTAGAACGGCTCGAAGATCTTGCCGATGTCGCGGGCGGAGATGCCCCGGCCCGAATCGGTGACGGTTAGAACGGCGTAGTCTCCCTCCCGCATCTCGTCATATCCGTGGACGGGCTGGTCGAGGTAGCGGTTTTCCGTCCGGACCGTGATGATTCCCTGCCCGGATATGGCCTCCATGGCGTTCGACACCAGGTTCATCACGGTCTTGCCCAGGTGGACGGGGGACCCCTTGATGTTCAGCAGCCCCCCGGAAAGCTCGGTACGGACCGTGACATCCTGGTGATAGGACTTCAGCTTTTCGTACTCCGGCGACCGGAGATAGTCCTCGACAATCCGGTTCAGGGCAACCACCTCCGAGACGGCAACCCCCCTCCTGGCCAGCGTCAGCAGGTCCTGGATGA
>CAZXMK010000392.1:0-2545 GCA_964641935.1 uncultured Syntrophaceae bacterium | reverse complement strand
CCCACTCGTTTCCGTCCAGGACGGCTGAGCAGCGCATCCCGGCAGGGTCCGAGCCGGCCGTCGTCTCCGTGAGTCCGAAGCCGCCGGCGTAGTACTCGCCGGAGCAGATCTTCGGGATGTACTTCTGCTTCTGTTCTTCCGAACCGATGGCCTGGATGACCTCGCAGACCATGTTGTTCACCGACATGGTCACCCCCGTTGAGGCGCAGGCCTTTCCGATTTCCGTCACGGCCAGGCTGAAGGCCACGACTCCGGCCTCGGATCCGCCATAATCGCCCTTCACGTTGATGCCCATGAGGCCCAGTTCGGCGAGTTTCCGCAGGTTCGCGCAGAAGGCTGCCCGGTCGTCCTGTTCGTCCAGTTTCGCCGCCAGGGGCTCCAGTTCCGTCTTGGCGAAGTTACGCGCAGTATCTTGAATGATTCTTTGCTCTTCCGTGAGATCTAGATTCATTGGTTCCTTCCTTCCCTCAAAAATGTATTTTTGCGCCGGTTCCCGCCGGGCAAGTCGAATCGGATGGGGTACCGGGTCATGCGCGGTCTTTTGGATGCTCGGGAAGACGGGACGAGCCCGTCTTCCCGAACGGCCTGCTCACAATCGGCGCCGGATGTGAAGACCCGACACCGACTGTTTACGGTATCAGGCCCCCTTGTCGATGATGGCCTGAATCGCGGGCGGATAGTCCGTCTTCGCGGGCAGGAAGATTAGCTCCGGGTCGACGAATTCGCGGAGCACGAACAACTCCCGGTAGGTCGGGTGCGCGGTTTCACCCTTGATGTTGGCCACGTTGAGATCGAAGCCGCAGTTCTCCTTGACCT
The DNA here is from genome assembly GCA_964641935.1 of uncultured Syntrophaceae bacterium. Classification (GTDB taxonomy): domain Bacteria; phylum Desulfobacterota; class Syntrophia; order Syntrophales; family PHBD01; genus PHBD01. Next base: position 1,729 of record CAZXMK010000392.1, on the reverse strand, counting down.
GCTCTACCGTGACACCCGGGTGATGGGTCTCCAGGTAGATGATCCCCTGCTTGTCGAAGCGGTAGACGCCCATGTTGGTCACGACGGCCGTGGGACCGGAGTCGGCGAAGGCCGTGTTTTTCCAGACTTCCTTCTTGGGCTTCCACTCGTTGGTCTTGAAGTCCCAGCACCACCAGCCGGGGGTCGTCGTATAGTCGTTCCGTTCCAGGAAGCGCCTTTTCTCCTGGAGAATGATGAAGGCCGTCCTCTTGGCCATGGTCCCGATGTCGGAGTTTCCGCCGGAGCCTGTGAACCGGTGGGACGGTGCAAAGTAGTCTCCGATGGAGGTCACGTTGACGCCGCCGTACTTATCGATGGCCGCGCCGCCGAGGAACCCGAGCGTGACGTAACCCTGCTGGAGGTAGTACCCGAACGTGTCGACGAGCCCGCCCAGGGTGGAACTCATGTTGGCCGCCCGCTGGTCGCAGACGGACATGGGGACGTGCATTGTCTTGCCGTCGCAGATCCCCGATTCATAGATCAGGGTTGCATTCGGTGCATTCGTGAAGTTGGCCGTCATGATGCCCACCATGGGGAGCCCCGTGCCGGCGAACACGATATCGTCATTCCGAACCTCATGAGCCACGGCGATGGCCATCAGCTCCGGCAGGATGAACTCCCCCGGCTTCGCGGACTCATTGGGAATCAGATCGATCAATGCCATCAATTCTTCCATTGATTTCGCCATGTTTCGTATCCCCCCTTTCTTTTAATAACCGCTGCGTGCCACGGACAAGGGCATCTTCATCCTGGGCGCCGGTTTCTTCCCTCTCATCATGCGGACGCTGTATCCGGTGACGCTGTCCGCCTTCAGGTCCAGGAGCCGCTTGGCGCCCAGCTTGACGATGAAGTCTTCCCAGCTCTTGGGACCGAAGACCCATTCGTCGAGCCACTTTTTCATGTCCTCGATGTTCCGGGAGGCCTTGTCCATATCCCGCATGAAGGGTGCGTCGTAGTCGTAATAGAAGGGGACTGAGCTCGGGAAGGCGCCCCAGGGGCACTCCACGACGGCGTCTACGACGAAGTAGGGGATCTGGTTCGTTTCGGGGAGCTTTCTCATCTCCGATTCGGGGACGATCTCCTCGGCCACGATGACGACATTGTCGCAAGCGAAGGAGATTTCCTTGTCGATGGTGCCGACGCCCCGCCAGCGGGCCGTTCCCTTGTCGCCGGCCTGGGCGACATGGATGATGGCCAGCTCGGGCTTTGCCGCCGGCAGCAGGATGGTGTCGCCCTCTCCCCAGAACGGTTCTTCCATCTGGATGAATTTCTTTAAGGGGATCTTGGCATTCTTGCCGTCCCGCATGCCCGCCTTGCCGAGCGCGTCATACTTGGGATTGTACAGATCGGAACCCAGGGGCGCGGAGTAGGGGATGAAGGGCGCGCCGATGGCGCCGGCGAGGAACCGCATGGCCATGGCGCCGTGGGAATAGTCCTCCAGGATGACTTTGCCGGCCTTGTAGTGACGCTCCAGGTTGATGTCGATCTTGCCGGCCATCTCCCCCCAGCCCATCCAGTCCGTCTCGTAGATCTTCAGGGCGTTGACGGCGTTCAGCAGCCAGGTGCACACGCCGCCGTGCCGGTCGATGACGTGAATGTCCTTGACGCCCTGGCGTACAGTCTCCCAGGCGAAGGCGAAGGGGTTCCGGTTGAAGCCCGTGAACCCGCTGAATGCGCAGATGACCCCGTT
>CAZXMK010000391.1:0-2547 GCA_964641935.1 uncultured Syntrophaceae bacterium | reverse complement strand
GGACGACGCCCTGATCGAAAAAACCGTGGCGGCTTGCTGGGACGGGCTGAAGCGGTAGAGGAAAGGAACGGGCGGGGATTTCCCCGCTTTTCCGTATTGGAGAGAATGAACATTCATTCCGCGGATATGTCGGAAGGTTCTTCAGAAATGAATTCCATGCCCGGAAGCGGGCGGTGAACGACTTGCGAGCAACAGCATCGAGGTGTGGCATGCAGATTTTCGAGAGAGCCGGGCGGGGGATGGCCGCCATCGTGATTTTCATGGGCGTTCTGATCGCAGCCGGATGCGGGCAGCAGACGGCGGGAGGTCCTCCGAAGGGCGGATCGCCCGAGGTGGCCGTCATTACCGTTCAGCCCCGGGCAGTGGCCACCACAACCGAACTGGCCGGCCGGACATCCGCCCACCAGGTCGCCGAGGTGCGCCCCCAGGTGGGAGGCATCGTCCAGAAGCGGCTGTTCACGGAAGGCTCCGACGTCCAGGCAGGGCAGGTTCTCTACCAGATCGACCCGTCCACCTATCAGGCTGCCTTTGACAATGCCCGGGCCGCCCTCGCCCGATCCGAGGCCAACCTGCCGGCGATCCGCTTAAGGGCCGAGCGCGTCAAGGAACTCCTGGCCGACAAGGCCGTCAGCCGGCAGGACTTCGATGACGCGACCGCCGCCCTGAAACAGGCGGAGGCGGATGTCCAGTATTGGAAGGCCACGGTCGAAAACGCCCAAATCAACCTGAAATACACCTCCGTCACGGCGCCCATCTCGGGCCGCATCGGACGATCCAGCGTCACCGCGGGCGCCCTCGTCTCGGCCCAGCAGCCGACGGCCCTGGCCACCATCCAGCGGCTGGACCCCATGTACGTGGACGTGCCCCAGTCGACCACCGAACTCCTGCGGCTGCGGCGGAGCACCGAGGAGGGACGCCTGGACCCGAACGGGACAAAACAGAGAAAGGTGCGGCTCATCCTGGATGACGGCAGGCCCTATCCCCTGGAGGGAACCCTTCAGTTCCGGGACGTCACCGTCGATCCGACAACCGGCTCGGTCGTCCTCCGGGCGGTCTTTCCCAATCCGAAGGGCATCCTCCTGCCGGGCATGTACGTCCGGGCGATCGTACAGGAAGGAATCCGCAGGCAGGCCATCCTGATCCCCCAGCAGGGTGTGTCCCGGGATCCCAAGGGGAATCCGCTCGTGCTGGTCGTGGACAACGAGGGGAAGGTCCAGCAGCGGATGATCACGACCGACCGCGCCATCGGCGACCAGTGGCTTGTCGCCTCCGGCCTGGCGGCGGGCGAGAAGGTCATCGTCGAGGGCATGCAGAAGGCAAGGCCCGGCGCCACCGTGAAGACGGTTCCCTTCGTCGTCGAGGAAGAGAACAACTCCGGCAAGGCGAAAGACGAGGCCGCGCCGGCAGCGAACAAGAGCGGGCGGTGACGGGCGATGCTGTCGAAATTCTTCCTGGACCGTCCGGTCTTCGCGTGGGTCATCGCCATCATCATCATGGCGGCGGGGGGTCTCGCGATCTACAACCTCCCCATCTCCCAGTATCCCCTCATCGCACCGCCGTCCATCGCCATCAGCACCTACTATCCCGGGGCCTCGGCGGAGACCGTGGAGAACAGCGTCACCCAGATCATCGAGCAGAAGATGACGGGCTTCGAGAAGCTGCTCTACATGTCCGCCACCAGCGACTCCTCGGGCTCCTCCCGCCTGGAGCTGACCTTCGAGGCGGGAACCGACCCGGATCTCGCCTGGGCCCAGGTGCAGAACAAGCTCCAGCTCGCCATGTCGAGCCTGCCGGACGTCGTCAAAAATCAGGGCGTCCAGGTCAGCAAGTCCACCCGGAACTACCTGATGGTCGTCGGGCTGATCTCGGAAGACGGAAGCATGGACGGCAACGACCTGCGGGACTTCGCCGTCTCCAAACTGGAGAAGGTCCTGGCACGGGTGCCCGGCGTGGGGGAGGTGCAGATCTTCGGCAGCGGCTACGCCATGCGCGTCTGGGTCGATCCCAACAAATTGAGGGATTACAGCCTGACCATGGCGGATGTGCTTGCGGCCCTGAAGGCTTACAACGTGGAGGTCTCCGCCGGGCAGTTGGGCGGGGCACCGGCGGTGACGGGCCAGCGATTGAACGCATCCATTGTCGTTCAGAACATGCTCAAGACCCCCGAGGAGTTCGCCGCCATCCCCATCCGCATCAATCCCGACGGCTCCACCGTCCGGATCCGGGACGTCGGCCGGACGGAACTGGGGACGGAGGCCTACGACATCTCGGGCGCTTACAACGGGAAGCCCTCCGCTGGCATCGCCATCCGGCAGGCCGCCGGCGCCAACGCCCTGGACACGGCCAACGCCGTCCGGGAAAAGATGTCCGAGATGAGCCGGTTCTTCCCCGCGGGGATCACCATCGTCTATCCCCACGACACAACCCCCTTCATCCGGGTGGCCATCAACGAGGTGGTCAAGACCCTCTTCGAGGCGATCTTCCTGGTCTTCCTGGTCATGTGGCTCTTCCTGGGCAGCATGAGGGCAACCCTGATCCCGACCATCG
>CAZXMK010000390.1:0-2561 GCA_964641935.1 uncultured Syntrophaceae bacterium | reverse complement strand
CTGTCGACCATCCGGAATTTCCTCGGGAAGAAGCTGGAGAAGGGCAAGGTCACGAAGGAGGACCATGACGCGATCCTGGGGCGCCTGAAGGGGACGACGAGCCTGGCGGAGGCCGCGGCGGGGGCGGACATGGTGATCGAGGCGGTCATCGAGGACATGGCCCTGAAGCAGAAGGTCTTCGCGGAGCTGGACGGGCTTTGCGCGCCGTCGGCGATCCTGGCCTCGAACACGTCGACGCTGAGCATCACGAAGATCGCCTCGGCGACGAAGCACCCGGAGCGGGTCCTGGGGACGCACTTTTTCAGCCCGGTTCCGGTGATGCGGCTGGTGGAGGTGATCTCGGGGGAGAAGACGGACCCGAAGGTGGTGGCGGCGACGATCGAGGTGATGGGCGCGTTCGGGAAGACGGCCATCAAGGCGAAAGACGTGCCCGGGTTCATCGTGAACCGGTTCCTGTGCCTCCTGTACAACGAGGCGGCGGACCAGATTGACAAGGGCTACGCGACGGCGGAGGATATCGACCTGGGGCTGAAGCTGGGCTCGAACCACCCCATGGGCCCTGTCGAGATCATGGACATGGCCGGGGTGGACGTGGTGAACAACGCCCTGAAGGCCCTCTTCGAGATGACCGGGGAGGAGCGGTACCGGCCGTCTCCGCTCTTCGAAAAGATGATCCGGGAGAACCGGCTGGGCCGGAAGACCGGCCGCGGATTCTACGACTACTCGAAATAGCGGCATTCTGCGCCCCGGTCCGCCTGTGGACCGGGGCAGGAGGAAGGACGCATGGAAGAAGTGTATGCAAAGCTGGCGAAGCACCTGGACCGGCTGCCCATTCCCTATCCGGAGACGGAATCCGGCATCGAGCGGGAGATCCTGGCCCGCTGGTTCTCCCCCCGGGAGGCGGAGATCGCCCTGGCGATGACGGGCCTCCCCGAGACCGTTCCGGCGATCGCAGGACGGCTGGGAGCAGAGGCGGAGGCCCTGGCCCCTGTCTTGGAGGACATGTCGAAACGGGGCCTCATCTTCCGGATCGCCAAGGGGGAAAAACGTTTCTACAACCTCGTTCCCCTGGCGGAGGGCATGTGGGAGTTCCACATCAACCAGAACAACGCGGAGGATGTCAGGCTTCTCCGGAAGTACTTCGACGAGTTCATGACAAAGGGCTGGTACGGGACCAAAACCTCCCAGCACCGGATCGTCCCGATCGCCCAGAGCCTCACCCCGGACATGGAAGTCCTGCCCTACGAGCAGGCGGAAGCCCTCATCCGGGCACAGACGAAGATCTCCGTCGCCACCTGCATCTGCCGGAAGGAGGAGAAGATGGTCGGGGAGGGGTGTGACCACCCCATGGAGACCTGCATGGCCTTCGGCACGGGTGCGTATTTCTACATCGAGAACGGCCTGGGCCGCGAGGTCTCGGTTGAAGAGGCCCTGGAGATCCTGCGGAAGGCGATGGACGCGGGGCTCGTGCTCCAGCCGGGAAACGGGCAGAAGGTCTGGAACCTATGCATGTGCTGTGGCTGCTGCTGCGCACTCCTCCGGACGCTGAAACAGATGGACAGGCCTGCGGAGGTGGCCCACACGAACTTCCGCGCCCGGGTCATCCCGGAGGAATGCACGAACTGCGGCATCTGCGAGGGCCGCTGTCCCATGGACGCGATCCGGATCGAGGATACAGCGATTGTCAGCCCCGACCGTTGTATCGGCTGCGGCGCCTGCGTCGGCGCCTGCCCTTTCGAGGCCATCAAACTCGATTACAAAGACCCGCAGGAGCGGTACACGCCCCCGCGGGACGTCATGGAGATGCAGATCACCATCGCCCGGGAGCGCGGACTGCTCTGATCGCCGGGACCGGGGTCCTTCAGACCGGCCCGGAGAACGAACCGGGTCTTGCCGCCGGAGGCTTCACCCCTCCCGCAGGCGGAGAGAGGAATCGTCCATGTCTCAAGACGTATTCAGGATGCTGCAGCAGTACCTGGACCGCCTGTCCCTGGGCTTTCCCCCCACGGACTCGGGCATCGAGATCGAGATCCTGCGGAAGATGTTCTCCGAGCGGGACGCCTCTTTGTTCCTGGCTATGAGCCCGCGCCTGGAAACACCGGAGGACGTCGCCGCCCGCCTGAATCTCGATCCCGACGAGACGGCGGTTCACCTCGAGGACATGGCGTCCCGGGGGCTTCTCTTCACCCTGAAGAAGGGCGGTGTCACAAAATACGGCACCATCCCCTTCGTCCACGGCCTCTTTGAGTTCCAGGTGACCCGTCTGGACCGGGATTTCTCGGCACTCCTCGAGCGCTACTTTCACGAGGCCTTCTACGGTGCCGTCACCCGGAGCGCCGCGGCGTTTCTCCGGACGATCCCCGTGCGGGAGTCCCTGGATGCCACCCATCAGGTCGCGGCCTGGGAGGACGCCGTGGAGATCCTTCGCGCACAGCCCCGCATCGTCGTCGCCGAGTGCATCTGCCGCAAGCAGCAGGCCCTTCTCGGAAAGGGATGCGGCAGGCCCCGGGAGGTCTGTTTCATGTTCGGCTCCATGGGGCAGTACTACCTCGATCACGGGC
>CAZXMK010000389.1:0-2568 GCA_964641935.1 uncultured Syntrophaceae bacterium | reverse complement strand
GGATCCGCCCATGACATCGCACTTTAACGCCGCAGTGTTCAACGCTCTTTTCGCCATGATGATGCGCAGCGACCCTCCTGGAGCCGCAGGCGCCTGATTTTGCGTGCCTTTGAGCTTCAGCCGGGGGTCTTCGGAACATCGAAGGTCCCCGGCTTTTTTATGACTGAAAAAACAACAGGGAGGGATTTTCCATGCAGAATTTCGGATTCCAGATCGGCGAAGATACCGTCCGGCAGCTGAACGCTTTTCTTGCCGACCCCGGAAACGGGGCAATCGGTGACTTGAAAAGGGTCGTGGCCAAATACGGTTCGGTGAGCGAAATCAACGAACGGGCCCGGGAATCGGGAAAAGTGGAAAGCCTTGTCAAAAAGCTGGAGCGGATGAACTCACCCTACGTGAAGGACCTCGAATGGCTCGCGGAGATCCGTGACGAGGGGAAGCTGGTCTCCCTGTCGGACTACCGGGCACGGGTCAATCCCGGCCGGCCTTCGTGGGACTACGACCATTCCAGGGCGGCGACCCTGGAGATCAGCGCCATGCAGTATTTCCCGTGGCTTCTCGCCGAGGTGCGGCAGAGCATCGAGAAGGGCGAACTGCTTCCCGGGCGGTTTATCCGCGTGCGGAAGATGAAGGAGCAGGAAGCGGACGGGGGCGACCTTCCCGCTGTGCGTGCCGCCACGAAAATTCTCGGGGCCTCCTGTGTGGAAACCCTGGACACGAAGGGCGTGGACGGGTCGAACATCCACCTCGGCGGGCCGGAAACCATCACGGGCTACTTCGGCGGCATCGGCCAGCCCAACAGCCATCCTCTCCGGTGGGTGGAAGAAGCCCTGTACTACTACGTGAACTACGGCGTGGACGAGGTGCTCAACATCAACCCCGGAACGGTGTTCCTGGGCTACCTGCTCTACCGCATGGGCGTGGACATCCGGTTCAAGATCTCCGTCTTCATGGGGAACGACAACCCCTACGCCGTGCTCTGGACCCTGCTGGCAGCCCGGATGTTCGCCCGGGAGGACGGAAGCACCCCCCTGGCGGGCTTCAACCTGTCCAACTCCATCGACGACGCCCACCTGGCGAAATCCGCGGAAATCCGCAGATCCCTCGGCCTGGAGGACCAGGTGCGGATCGAGCACCATATCACGGAGACGTGGAAGAGCATCGTCCGCCAGCCCTACAACCGCCGCGACGGCCTCGTAGAGCTGGTGAGGACAGTACCCAACATTTCCGCCAAACATGAGGGGGGCAACCCGGAGGACGAGCAGACCCTCGCCCATCCGTCGGATATCCTGGACTACTTCCGGGAGAAGAAGGAGGTCGAGTCCTCCGGAGACATGGACGCACTGACCCGGAATTACCTGCTGAAGCACAAGGCGGTGAACGACACGGCGGCCGCCCTCACGAAGGCGGGCCTGTCCTTCGTGGCGGCGGGAGCCCACAGGCTTTAGGAACAACCAAATTCCCCCGGGGGCGGCAGAGTCCGCCCCCTCTCTTTTTTATCCCCTTTCCCTGCTTCCGGCCCCAATTCCTTTCTTTCTTTTTAAAATGATCAGAATTGACAGAATCATATCGATTTTATATGATGCCTTCCGTCATATCCTGGAAGCACTCTGTTTACCAGATGACCGGACGGGAGGGCGATACGACGGAAAAAAACCTTGCACCACCTGCGGAACCCTGTTGTGATTTTTACGAGGACAGCATCGGACAACACGCCGGGAGGTGAAGCACGTGCAGGTAACGTTCGCTTTTTACTGCGTCATAGCCTATCTGCTGGTCATCACAGTCGTCGGAATTTATTACGGGAAAAAGGTCAAAACCCAGGAGGACTATTCCGTGGCGGGTCGGTCCCTTCCGACCCCCATCCTCATCGGAACCCTCATGGCTACATGGATGGGAGCGGGAACGGTCCTCGGCGGACCTGCCGCCAGCGGATACCAGTACGGCCTGATGGCCGCCATCGCCTTTTCCATGGGATCCCCGGTGGGGCAGTTTGTCCTCTCCTTCGTTGCGAAGAAGATCCGGCGGATGAACGCCCAGACCGTGCCTGAAGTTATCGAGAAGGTCTACGGCAGACTTGCCCGCATCCTCGCCACCGTCATCATCATGCTCGCCTACATCGGGATCGTCGCATACCAGTACAAGGGCGTGGGACTCATCCTGAACTCCATCCTCGGCGTCCCGGAAAATATCGGAACCCTCATCGCCTTCGGCGTGATCGTGGTGACCGCCCTTTTCGGCGGCCTGTACTCGGTGGCGTATACCGACTTCCTGAGCTGCTGCATGATGATGGCCGGCCTCTTCATCGGCGTGCCCATGGCGATCTCCATGGCCGGGGGCTGGAGCTGGGTGGCGGCGAACATCCCTCCGGGACATCTCGGTTTCGGTTCCATTTCTTTCCCCCAGCTTCTCGGGTTCTTCTTCCCGGTGTTCTTCTACGTGATGGGCGACCAGAACATGTACCAGCGCTTCTTCGCTGCGAAGGACGAGAAGACGGCCATGGTCAGCGGCATCGGCTGGATGATCGGCTGCACGCTGACCTACTTCTTCGTCGCGGCGGCCGCAATA
>CAZXMK010000388.1:0-2570 GCA_964641935.1 uncultured Syntrophaceae bacterium | reverse complement strand
CTCTGCCGCATCACTTATGCCGCCTTCAACGCCCTCCAGGCGGTGGACACCGAGCCCTGCAAGCCCTTCGCCGGGAATCGGGCCGGCCTCTCCCTGGGGGAGGCGGCGGGGATCCTGATTCTCGAGTCCCTCGGACACGCCCTGGCCCGGGGGGCGCGGATCTACGCCGAGGTGCTGGGCTACGGCGTTACCTGCGACTCACACCACATGACGGCTCCCGACCCGGAGGCCTCCGGGGCGGTCCGGTCGATGCGGGAGGCCCTGCGTGATGCCGGCGTCTCCCCGGATCGGGTCGACTATGTCAACGCCCACGGCACCGCCACGCCGGCCAACGACGTCATGGAAAGCCGCGCCATCCGCCATGTTTTCGGAGACCGGGCCGGGCGGATCCCCGTCAGCTCCACGAAGTCCATGACCGGCCACACCCTGGGCGCCTCGGGGGCTCTCGAGGCGGTCGCGTCCGTCCTGGCGATCCACCACCGCTTTATCCCGCCGACGATTCACTGCACCGTGCCGGACCCCGAGTGCGACCTCGACTACGTCACGGAAGGGGCCCGGGAGGCGGACCTCTCGGTGGTCCTGTCCAATTCCTTCGCCTTCGGCGGGAACAACACCTCCCTCGTCATCGGGCGATTCCAAGGGGGGAAGGGGTAGCATGGACCGTCGCGTCGCGATCACCGGCATCGGCATCGTCTCACCCCTCGGCTCCGGCCGCGAGACCTTCGGAAAGGCCCTCCTCGCCGGGGTGTCCGGAATCGATTCTGTGGCTGCATTCCCTGTGGATTCGCTCCCCTGCCGTCTGGCGGCGGAGATCCGCGATTTCCAGGCGAGGGATTTCGTCTCCGTCAAAAACCTCCGGCGGATGGACCGCCTCTCCGCCGTGGCGACGGCGGCGGCCCGGATGGCCCTGGGCGATGCGGGGCTCGCCGTGACGCCGGCCAACCGGGACCGCACGGGCATGATCCTGGGGACGGCCTGGGGCGGCACCGACGTGACGGTCTCCTTTGCCCGGGTCCTCGTGACGGACGGCCCCGGATCGGCCAACCCGATCCTCGTGCCCAACGTGGTCATGAACGCTCCAGCGGGGCATGCCTCCATCGAGCTGGGATTCCGGGGGATCAATACGACGGTCAACCACTACGCCGTCTCGGCGGAATCGGCCCTGGCCTACGGGGCCCAGGAGATCCGGCGGGGCGCTGCGGACGTCCTTCTGGCCGGCGGGGCCGACGTCCTGGCCCCTTTCTATTTCGAGTCCCTGACGCGCTTCAAGGCATTGTCGCCGCTCCAGGGCGGGGGCTCCGAGGGCGCCCGTCCCTTCGACCTCCGGCGGAACGGGCCGGTGGCCGGGGAGGGCTGCGGGATCCTGTGCCTGGAGCCCCTGGAGGCGGCCCGGGAGCGGGGCGCGACCGTCTATGCGGAGATCGCCGGGGAGGGAATGGCCTCTTCACCAGCTCCCATGACCGGCTGGCCGGAGGACCCGAGGGGCTTTGTCCTGTCGGTCCGCCGGGCGCTCCGGTCCGCCGGGTGCAAACCGGAGGACGTGGATGCCGTCTTCGCTGCGGGCAACGGCGGCCTCCAGCCGGACCTCCTGGAGGCGGAAGGGCTGGAGCGGGTTTTCGGACCGGCTGGAAAGAGGCCGCTCGTGACGGCCCTGAAGGGTGCCCTCGGGGAGAGCTTCACCTCCGGGGGGATGCGGGCGGCGGCCCTGGCCCTGGCAATCCGGGACGGTGCCGTGCCTCCCACCCTGGGCCTGGAGGAGCCGGTCCGGCCGCTGCATTTCGTGACGGGACAGGTCGCTCGGGCGAAGGTGCAAAGAGGGCTCCTGAACGGGATCTCCCACGGGGGGACGTACGTCTCCCTTCTGTTTTCCAATATCGGGGAAGAATCATGAACATCGGAGAATGGATTGAAAAGAGGGCCTTCACCCACCCGGACAGGGAATTCCTGAAGGACGGGGAGCGGGTTTTCAGCAACCGGGCCTTCAACGAGCGGGTCAACCGGACGGCCCGGGCACTCCAGAATCTGGACATCGTGAAGGGCGAGCGCCTGGCGCTGCTGATGGGCAACACGAGCGAGTTTTTGGAGATCTTCTTCGCCTGCGCCAAGACGGGGGCCATCCTGGTGCCGGTGAACCACCGCCTGGCGGGACCGGAGATCGAATACATCCTCCGGGACTCGGCCCCCCGGGGGATTGTCTATGCCGCCGAGTTCGCTGCGAAGGCTCTGCCCCTGAAAGACGCAAACCTGGGGATCCGCCACTGGATCCGCCACGAAGGGGACCCCCTCCCCGGCGAGTCGCTTCTGTCGGACCTGACGGCGGCGGAATCGGAGGGCGAGCCGTCCCCGGTGGAGGAGGTCACAGACGACGATCCGCTCTTCATCATGTACACCTCCGGGACGACGGGCGACCCCAAAGGGGCCGTCCTCACCCACGGGAACATTCTCTTCGGGGCCGTCCATTCCCTCATCGGCTACGGCGTCAACCGGACCTACCGGTCCCTCGTCGTGGCGCCCCTCTTCCACATCGGCGCCCTGGCGGCGTCCGTCACACCGGTCATCTACGCCGGCGG
>CAZXMK010000387.1:0-2579 GCA_964641935.1 uncultured Syntrophaceae bacterium | reverse complement strand
AGGCTGCGGAAAAGAAATCGTACATGTCTGCCATGGCGATCTCGATATCCGCGCAGCGGTGGAGGATTGTCACTATATCGGTCTGTGATGCCATCGGCGCACCTCGTGGTTGCTGATGAAAATATTCTTAGAAAACCGGGGTTTCTGGTGGTAGGATGCCGCCATGACGTCGCGACCTCTGCTTATCCCCCTGTTTTCTGCCATGGCCGGACTTTTCTCGGCCTCTCTGTGGGGAACATGCGTCCCGCGCATCGTTCTTCCGGCTTTCCTTGCTATATCCCTGCTCCTCGTATTTGTCAAGAACCGCTTGGTTTTCCTCGCATCCCTTTCCGTCTGCTTTTACGCCTGGGGCACCCTCTCCCTGACGCAGTATCGCGAGCCCCAGTTCCTGTCCGATTCCATTGTCCATTGGGCGGGAAAAGGTCCCCTTGCCGTCGAAGGAATCCTTGACGTGCGTCCCGAATGGCGCGAAAAGGGGGGCGTGATCTACCTTCGTGCCGTACGGGTCTTCCGGGGACGGTGGTCCTCGCCTGCGAGCGGGCGGCTTGTCCTGACCATCGGCGAAGGGAGGGAACGGTTTCTGACCGGTGACCGGATCCGCTTCGTGTCCCGCATCCGGAAACCGAGGAATTTCGGTGTTCCCGGAGAGTTCGACTACGAGCGGTACCTGGCCTTCCGTAATGTCCATGCAACGGCTTTTGTACCGTCCGTATCGGAGGTGATCCTCATCAGGGGAGGGGTTGCTTATCCCTTCCGGCACTGGATCGACGGGATCGCTGCTGATCTGGGAAACCGTATCGGAGAACTGCTTCCATCCGACGACGGAGCCGTTGTGCGGGCGCTTCTCCTGGGAGAAGCGGGCGGAATTCCCCACAGAATCCGTGAGTTGTTTGCCCGCACGGGCGTCAACCATATTCTGTCCATCTCCGGTTTTCACGTGGGGGTGATTGCGCTATTCATTTTTCAGGCGGGATTCCTGGCTGCCCGTTGTTCGGCGTTTCTCCTGCTGTACGCCCACCCCCGTCGGGTCATTCTCGTTCTCACCATTCCGGTCGTCCTCTTCTATCTCTTTCTTTCAGGATGCGCGCCGGCAACGGTTCGTTCGGTCATCATGATCATCACGTTCAGCATCGCGCTGCTCCTCGATCGCGAGACGGATCCCCTGAACTCCCTTGCACTGGCTGCCCTGCTGATCCTGTCGTGCTCTCCTGTTTCGCTCTTTGATATCTCTTTTCAGCTATCCTTCCTCGCCATATGGGGAATCATTGCCCTTACGCCGTTCCTGATGGCACCCTTCGAATCCCTTCAGGCGAAGGCGCTCCGTTGGCCGCTCCTCTTCCTGGCGGCATCGGCGTCGGCAACGGCTGCAACCCTGCTTCCCGTGTCGTTCCATTTTCATCGAGCAACCCTGACCGGGCTTGCTTCCAATTTCTTCGTCGTTCCCCTCATGGGATACGGTTCCGTGGTGCTCGGTTTTTGCGCGCTTCCCTGCCTCCACCTCTTCCCTTCCTTCGCGGGCCTGCTCCTGGAAACGGCCGGTTTTCTGGTGAAAATCTCGACCGGAATCCTAGAATATTTCGATAGGCTTCCCCTCCTGCCCGTCTGGAAGACGACGCGCTTTGATCTCCTCATGGGTTTCCTGGCCCTGGCGGCGGTTTCTTTCCTTCCTGAGGGCCGGTTCCGCCGGGGCGGTTGCTGTGCCCTGCTGGTGATGTTCGTTGCGGCGCGGCTTGCCTCCGGCGATCCGGATGCCGGGAAATTGCGTGTTGATTTCTTCAGCGTCGGTCAGGGAGAGTCTTCCCTGATTACTTTCCCCAATGGAAAGAGAATGCTCGTTGATGGCGGTGGAGGGTACCGTGAGGGAGGAATGGACCCGGGAGAAAGGCTCCTGGCGCCTGCTCTCTGGAGCAGGGGAATCGACAGGCTGGATTATGTGGTGCTCAGCCATCCCCATCCCGATCACACGAAGGGTCTGGTTTTCATCGCGCGGAATTTTTCCATCGGTGAATTCTGGGAAAGCGGCGTGCCTGATGGAGGGGATGCCTATGTGACGTTGAAGTCCGTCTTGGCGGAGAAGGGAGTTCCTGTCCGCCGAATCGATGCGGCAAGCGGTCCGGTCCGGATCGGTGCGGCTCTCATCGAGCCCCTCGGTCCGCGCTCTCCGCCGGACCGCTCCGCCGATCTCAATGATGCGTCCCTGGTGTTCCGCCTCCGCCTCGATTCTTTTTCCATACTCTTCACCGGCGATATCGGGGCCGAGGCAGAGAGTCGTCTGCTGAGGGCGCCGTCGTCACTCCGCTGTACGGTGCTCAAGGTAGCCCACCATGGAAGCAAATCCTCTTCCTCCGAGGCTTTCCTCGCTGCAGCCTCTCCTGCCTGCGCCCTCATCGGGGCCGGGTATGAGAACCGCTTTCATCTCCCCTCCCGTGAGACGCTGGGCCGACTTGGGAAGCAGGGAATTCGGGTGTTCCGCACGGATCGGGACGGGTCGGTCACGGTAACCTACGGCAGCGGAACGTGGGGTGTCGCAACATTCATGAAAAACGGCCATTTTGATTGACAATGTTCTGTTTTCTTTG
>CAZXMK010000386.1:0-2587 GCA_964641935.1 uncultured Syntrophaceae bacterium | reverse complement strand
GGGCTCATAGCCGGCATGGCGGTGATGGCGGTCAGTCTGCTGCTGTTCCTGTAATGCATGTGCCGGCAGACGACTCTTCTCACGAAACGCCGCGAAGAAGCAAAGAGACGGTGAAGGGCTGTCGGGCTGCCTTTACCAGCCACCTCCACCGCCTCCGCCGGAACTGCCTCCTCCGCCTCCACCGCTGCTGCCTCCTGAACCGCTGGAACTTGGCTTTGCGACTCCCGCCGCAAGGGCGCCGGCCGCCGCTGCCCAGGAGGCGCTGGCCCCTGCTCCGCCGAAGGTCCCCCCGCCCCCGCTCCATGTTCCGGACCCGCTCCCGGAACCGGTTGACCCGAAGCTCCCATGTGCACCGGAATTCGATGATGCTGTCCCAAAAGCGCGGAACCAGCGGTCCATGGACCTTCCCAGTCCCAGGGCGATGAGATAGGGGTACCAGCCGTCGTCCAGGTTCGGGGCCTTTCGGGAAAGTTCTTCCTTCATGAATCGCCGCGCGGCCGCCAGGTCCCTGCGCAGGAGAACTCTTTCGCGGTCGTCCAGGGTGCGCGCCTGATTGAATACGCTGAGCATGAGTGAGAGGATATAGAGGGTGAGGCCGGTAAGGAGCAGGATGCTTTCCGGGCCGGTGCCTTGAAGAAACAGCTGATCGAGAGTCGCGGCAAGGGCGAAGGTTATGGCGAGAAAGGGGAGGCAGCGCAGGAGGGGGCGGGTAATCGAGCGGTGGTAACCGCAGGCAAAGGCGGTTGCTACCAGGTATCCCGCTAGCCCGACGCCGAATCCCGATGCGGCGATCCAGGTTTCTTGGGGCCTGTCTACGCAGGCGGAGACCAGAATGACAATGCCGGCAAGGAAGAGGATTGCGGTCGGTATCCAGAGGTATTTCAGGTGTTTTCCCGTACCGCATGCCAGGGATTCTACCTTCTTCCGCAACGCATCGCGGATCCGCGCCGCCGGGTCGAAGCCGCTGGCGCTGTACCGTTCACTGATCCGGTCGCTGTCGGTGGTCGTCTCCCCGGAGCGGAAGAATGCCTGCACGAGTTCGGACTCGTAGCCGTTCAGGGTGGTGCGGTCCACGAGCAGTTCCAGGTGCAGGACATCCCTCTTGAACCAGAGAATGAGGTGTTTTCGTTCCACCGAGCTGGCGAGCTTTTTCTCGGCGACCATCCGCGCCAGGATGGCCGCCACCTCGGGTGCCCCGGTCCTGTTGTCCCACAGGTCTCCAACCACCTCGGGCGGGAGAGAGAGGACCCGCTCCTCCAGCCAGGGGCGGGTTATCTCCCCGGTCCTGCGGAGTGGGGAGAAGCGTCCCCGGCTCCATTCCCGGAAAAGAAAGGTGGCAGTGAGAATGCCCAGCCCGGCGAAGAGGACAAGGGATAGAATGCGACGGCTGGCCGGTGAAGCGCCGAACTGGACGGCGGCGGGGCGCCCGCTACCGGTGTAGCGGAGGGGAATGGTAAGCACCACGCTCTCGCCCGGTTCCAGTCTGCCACGGGTGACGCGGACCGGTGTGCGGGTCTCGGCCTCCCATGCGGGGTCGATGCGAAGATCGAGGGAGAAGGAGAGGATGGGCCAGCTTCGGTCGGGGAAAGCGAAGTCGTGATCGAGAAGAAAGCTGCCCTCCTTCGGGACCAGGATGTTGGACAGGGAGTATTCCAGGACATAGGTGATGGTGGTGTTTTCAAAGGGAGGATCCGAGGGGAGGCGGCTGCGCCAGCGCACGCCTCCGCTCCCGCTCCAGTAGTGGTCTACCTCATCAAGGTTTCCCCGCGTCAGCGCGCGCCCGATGCCGGTTGCCGGGTCGATGCGGGAGATCCGACGAAAGTCGAGCTTCTGCCCTCCCGTGATGCGGAAGGTGCGCTCGCCGCCGTTCCAGTCCCCGGTAAAGACCATTTCCTGGCGCTCCGTCACGTGGAGCCGACCGTCGGCATCGAGGCGGGCGGTCACGTCAAGGGCCTTCCAGGAGAGGGAGCGATCCTGGGCTCCCGCCTGCGGCGTGTACCCGCAGGCTACGCAGATTGTTGCCAGCAAGATGATCAGGCGACGCATGGCGGAGGCTCCTTTCCTGCCCGCAGACTGTTGCGGTTCCATGCACAGTATACGGGGAAACGGGGGAAAAGCATCTGGGATGCGTGGGCCGCACCATGGGATAAGGGGTCTCAGCGGTGGGAACGATGTCCGCGACAGGCTCCGTGTCACCTTGTGAGAAGGTGGCGCGGAGCCTGTCGCCTTTTGTCAGTCCGCTACGGTAGCGGTGTCAGGGTAATGGTGCCGAGCGGTGAGTCGGCTCCGGTTATGACGGGGGTAACGGCAGAGGAGTAGGGGGCGAAGCCGGTGGCCTGCACGTGGACACGGTACTGCCCTGCCGGGACGAAGGAGGTGAACGGAGCCTGCCAGAGATTCTGCCCCTCGACCTGTTCCGCATACTCCAGACCGCTGGCGATGCTGGTTGCGCTCCCCGCCGGCTTGACGGAAACAGTGGCGCTGCTCCATGTCCGGGCGGCTGACACTGTTCCCGAGAGGGAGCCGAAGGTGGTCAGGCTCTCGGAGGTCTGGACGATGCGGATGCCCGTGGGCTTCAGGATGAACT
>CAZXMK010000385.1:0-2593 GCA_964641935.1 uncultured Syntrophaceae bacterium | reverse complement strand
GACCTGCCGGGACCTGGCGCCCCTCCACAATCCCCACAACCTGACGGGCATCGACACCTGTGCGGAACTGATTCCGCATGCCCCGCAGGCGGCCGTTTTCGACACGGCATTTCACCAGACCCTGCCGGAGCACGCCTTCACCTGCGCCCTTCCGCACCGGTTCTACGAGGAAAACCGCATCCGGAAGTACGGGTTCCATGGAACGTCCCACCGGTACGTCTCCTCCCGGGCGTCGGATCTCCTCGGGAAGGGAAGGGAAGGGCTCCGGATCGTCACCTGCCACCTCGGCAACGGGTCCAGCCTCTGCGCCGTCCGTGACGGGAAATCCATGGATACGACCATGGGGTTCACGCCCCTGTCGGGCGTCGTCATGGGGACACGGTGCGGCGACATCGACCCGGCGCTCCCGGCCCACCTCGTCGAGACCCTGAACATCCCCCTGGCGGAGGTGATGTCGATCCTGAACCACGAGAGCGGCGTCCTGGGCATCTCCGGCCTCTCGCAGGATTTCCGGGACCTGGAGTCGGCCGCTGGTGGGGGGCACACCCGGGCCCGGCTGGCCCTCGATGTCTACGCCTACAGCGTCGCCCGGGGGGTCGCCTCCCTGGTCCCGTCCATCGGCGGCCTCGATTGTCTCGTCTTCACGGCGGGCATCGGGGAGAATTCCCCGAGGATGCGCGAGCGGATCTGCGCGTTCCTCCCGTGGCTGGGCGTGGAACTCGATGCGGAAAAGAACGGGCGGGGCGTCCCGGAGACCGACATTTCCCGAGGCAACTCGCCCGTTCGTGTTCTCGTCATTCCCACGGACGAGGAGCGGCTGATCGCCCGGGATACCGTGTCGGTCCTCGGACTCGACGGGAAAACGGCAACAGGCAATCGGCAGCGGACGTTTTCGGGCGCCGCTGAAAGATAGAAACAAAACCACGCGAAACGGAGGTTTGGCGATGAAAAAGGTAAAAATGACACCCAGCGAGGCGATCGTCGAGACGCTGCTGGCGGAGGGGGTCGACCACGTCTGCGGGATCGTGGGATCGGCCTTCATGGACATGCTGGATCTTTTCCCGTCGGCGGGGATCCGGTTCATCCCGGTCCGGCATGAGCAGAGCGCGGGCCACATGGAAGACGCCTATGCGCGGATCACCGGTCGGGCCGGGGTCATCACCGGGCAGAACGGGCCCGGCATCACGAACATGGTGACGTCCGTGGCCGCGGCCAACATGGGCCACACGCCCCTGATCGTCATCTCCCCCTCGGCGGGGACGCCGACGATCGGCTGGGACGGCTTCCAGGAGTGCGACCAGGTGTCGGTCTTCAAGGCCATCACCAAGGCGACGGTCCGGGTGCCCCATCCCAAGAGGGCGGCGGACTGCCTGCGGACGGCCTTCCGGATCGCCTACGCCGAGCGGGGCGCCGTCCTGTACGACATCCCCCGGGACTACTTCTACGGCGAGATCGAGGAGACCATCCTCAAGCCATCCCAGTACCGCGTGGACGCCCGGGGATGCGGCTCCATTGCGAGCCTCGACCAGGCGGCGTCGCTCCTGGCCAAGGCGAAGAACCCCGTCATCGTCTCCGGCCGCGGGGTCGTCGACGCCGACGCCCTTGACGTCATCAAAGACATCGCCGAGCACCTGACGGCGCCCGTGGCGGTCACCTATCTCCACAACGACGCCTTCTACGGCAGCCACCCGCTCTCCGTCGGCCCCATCGGCTACATGGGCTCCAAGGCGGCCATGAGGATCCTCTCGAAGGCGGACGTGGTCCTCGCCGTGGGGACCCGTCTCTCCGTGTTCGGCACGCTCCCCCAGTATGACATCAACTACTTCCCCGACAAGGCGAAGATCATCCAGATCGATATCAATCCCAAGCACATCGCGCGCACCCATCCCATCGAGGTGGGCATCATCGGGGACGCCCGGGAGGCGACCGTCGAGATCCTGAAGAGGCTGAAGGCGGCAGAGAAGAGCCGCAAGCCGGACACGCGCCGCCTCGCCGCCGTGAAGAAGGAGAGGGACGCCTGGGAGAAGGAGATCGTCAAGGCCGCCATGGTCAAGGGGAAGCCCGTCAACCCGCGGCGCGTCCTCCTGGAGATCTCCCGGGCCCTGCCGGACGACGCCATCGTCGCCACGGACATCGGGAACGTCTCCTCCACGGCGAACAGCTACCTGAAGTTCAACGGCGGCCGCCGGCACATCGCGGCCCTCACCTTCGGGAACACGGGATTCGCCTATCCCGCCGCCCTGGGGGCGCAGCTGGCCCGGCCGAAGTCGCCGGTCATCGCCATCATCGGCGACGGCGCCTGGGGGATGAGCCTCCACGAGGTCAGCACGGCTGTCGAGCACAACCTGCCCGTGGTGGCCTGCGTGTTCCGGAACATGTGGTGGGGCGCCGAGGCGAAGAACCAGATCGACTTCTACAACAACCGCTTCTGCGGCGTGGACATCCCCAACCCGGAGAGCTTCGTCCCTGTGGCGAAGGCCATGGGCGCCGAGGGGATGCGCGTGGACCGGGTGGAGGACATCCGGGACGCCTTCGAGACGTGCATCAAGAGCCGGAAGCCCACCGTCCTGGAGTTCGTCGTGGACGGCACGCA
>CAZXMK010000384.1:0-2594 GCA_964641935.1 uncultured Syntrophaceae bacterium | reverse complement strand
ACTCGGTCGTATCGGAAAAGGGCTCCGTCAGGGAAACCGTGTTGATGAGGGCGAAATTCGTGTTGCCCGTTTTCCGGCCGGACAGGGCGTCGCCGTTGACCAGCCTGAAGCGGTCGTAGCTCTCCAGCCGCACCCGCCCTCCGGGATTCGTGCAGAAGGTCCGGACCCGGTCCCCATGGCGCGCCGTCCGGAACACGAATTTCGGGTCGTACACGATGTCCGTCACCGGGTCGTAGAACCTGCGGTTCAGCTCGACGCGAATGCCCACGTCGATGGGACTGAAGTTGTGCCGCACGCCCACCTTTCCGGCGGCGTCCCGGAACCAGTAGGCACCGCTTCGCCCGGGGGCGGCCAGGAGAATCTGCGCCGCGTGGCGGACCCTCTTTCGCCCCTCCAGGCAGGACAAGCACCAGCCCCCGCCGTCCTGCCCGGCCAGGGACGTCACCACCGTTCCAAGGAGAAACTCCGTCCGGGTGAGCCGGCCCCTCAGGTAGTCCACAACGGCCTTCCCGTTGTCCGTCCCCCAGTGCCACTGCTCCGGCGCGATGAACAGGGCGCCGTGCTCCCGGGCGATGTCCGAGAGCGCCGCGATCTTCTCGTTCCCGTCGATGAAGGTGACCTGCCGGCAGGCCGGAAATCCGGTAAAGACCTCGCGGACCTCCCCCATCAGGTGCCGGGCCGAGTCCGGATCCAGGCTCAGCTCGTCCAGGTCGATGCCGATCCGGTAGTCGAAATTCAGCTTGCCGTCGTTGAGGAGCCCCCCGGCCGGATAGGGCCGCCGGTCGATCACGGCGACGCTATCCACCCCCAGGCGCTCCAGTTCGAGCGCCGCGAAGAGTCCCGCGGGACCGGAGCCGATGATCAGGACGTTGTGAGGTTCCATGATTTCCCTGTCGTGTTGTTGCCGGGCGTTGCCCTGGTCGGGGGGGCGGATCGGAATCCGCTCCCCCGACCGGCCAGGCCTGAATCCTTTCGTCAGATCTTCCGGTCAACCCCCTCCCAGTATTGCTTGCGGAGGACCGCCTTCTGAACCTTGCCGGCGGCCGTGCGGGGGAAGTCCGCCACGAACTCCACGGACTTGGGCACCCGGTAGCCCGCCATCTTCCCCTTGCACCATTCGATGATCTCCTCCGGCGTCGCCTCCTGGTTCGGCTGGAGCCGGACCAGAGCCTTCACGGATTCGCCCCATTTCTCGTCGGGAACGCCGATCACGGCCACCTCGGCAATCTTGCCGTTCTTGATCATCACCTCCTCGATCTCCGCGGGATAGATGTTCGCGCCCCCGCTGATGATCATGTCGGACTTGCGGTCCACGATGGTGATGTAGCCTTCCTCATCCATGAAGCCCATGTCGCCGATGCCCAGGTAGCGGCCGTGGAAGGAAGAGCGGTTCGCCTCGGGGTTCTTGTTGTATCCTGACGTGACCATGGTTCCCGCCACGACGATCTCCCCCACCTCGCCCCGGGGCAGGTCCCTGCCGTCCAGGCCGATGACCTTCACCTCCTGGCCGAGGGCGGCGCGGCCGGAGCTCAAAGGGTATTTCAGGACTTCACTGGGCTTCAGGCACGTGGCCACGCCCATCTCCGTGGCGGAGTACTCCACGTAGAGGGCGCCTTCCCCGAAGACCTTGACGGCGGCCTCGCGCGTCCTCGGCAGCGTGGGGGCACCGGCGCAGATGACCGTCCGGACGGAGCTTACGTCGTACTTGCCCGGGGCGGACCCCAGGACCATCAGGATGAAATCCAGCATCCCCGGCGCCAGCGTCAAGTGGTTGATCTTCTCCCGGGTGATGATGTCCAGGATCGCCGCCGGGTCGAAGGGCGGCAGCGGCGCGATGAAGAGCGTGCCCCCGTGGAACAGCGTGGCCCCCCAGTCATAGGCGATGCCCGCGGAGCTGTAGGACGGCATGGCCTGGAGGCCGTGGTCCTCCTCCCGGTAATTGTGGATGAAGCAGATCTGGTAGATGATGCTGCAGACGGAACGATGGGTGATCAGGACGCCCTTGGGGCGGCCCGTCGTCCCGCCCGTCTGGGCGAGGCCCACGGAATCGCCCTCCCAGACGTCCACGTCGGGCTCCTCCCCGGACCCGGAGGCGGCCAGATCGTCGTAGGAGAGCATCCCCTCGGGAACGGGGCCCTCCGGGCGCATGACAATGACGTGCTTCGCCTGGAGATTGCCGCGGATCTCCTGGATGACGTTCAGGACGGGCCAGTCCACGAAGACGGCCTCCGCCTCGCTGAAGTTGAGGATGTACTCCACCTCGTGGCCCACGAGCCGGAAATTGACGGGAATGAACACGCAGCCGATCTTGGCCACGGCCAGGTCGGCCTCCACGCAGCGGTCGGAGTTGTGGGCGAAGATCCCGACCCGCTGTCCTTTCTTCAATCCCAGGGTCAAAAGCGCGTTGGCCAGGCGGTTCACCCGGGTGTTGAACTCCCGGTAGGTGTAGCGGCGGTCGCCGTACACAACAGCCGTCCGGTCGGGAAAGCGGTCCGCGTTGCGGCGCAGGAACTCTCCCATGACGAGCTCTTTCGGGAAACGGTTCTCCTTGTCCTTCTCCTGGTACCAGTCCTCGATCATGCTCTTCCCTCCTT
>CAZXMK010000383.1:0-2613 GCA_964641935.1 uncultured Syntrophaceae bacterium | reverse complement strand
GGTCGAAGGGCTCCCGGGTCGGGCCGGCCGTGACGAGGACATGCTCCCCCTCCAGTTCCTTCGGAGTCAGGATGGAAACGGCCGCCTCGACGATCTCGGGAATCTCCGGCAGGCGTCCCTGTCCCTCGGACTTGCAGGCCAGGGGACCCGACGCCGGCGGGAGAACATGGTATCCCCAGGCCCGGAGTTTTTTCAGGTTCTCCTGGAAGGCCGGGCTCTCATACATGTGGGTGTTCATGGCGGGACAGAATAGGACCGGCGCCTTCATGGCCATGAAGACCGTCGTGAGCAGGTCGTCGGCAATGCCGGAGGCGGCCTTTCCGATGACGTTGGCCGTGGCCGGGGCAACGATCATCAGCTCGGCGAACTCCGCCAGGGCGATGTGGGCGATGTCCTGCTCCCGGATGAGCGTGAACAGCTCCGTGTACACGGGGTTTCCCGACACGGTCTGGAGGGTCAGCGGGGTCACGAACTCCCGGGCGCCTGCGGTCATGACGACCTTCACCTCAGCCCCCCGGCGGACCAGCTCCCGGGTCAGCTCGGCGCATTTGTACGCCGCAATTCCTCCCGTCACCCCCAGCACCACGCGCCGCCCCTTGAGCATCCTCGGATTCCTCCCCCACTCCCCGATCCCGGGGAGAAGTCATATCGGTTCAATTTTATAGCAATTGCGGAGGGGAAGATCAAGGGATTCCTGTCCGGATGCGGCCTGCGGGGCTCACGTACACCGGGTTTTCTCTCACGGAGGATCTTGTCGGCTGCTCCCTGAACGATGGTTCCACGGGATCGGCTCCGATGGGTCCGATTCATCCTGCATCCTGATGCGCCTTCCCGGACGATGCCGTATCCGTGAGATGGATGGGCACCCCAGGCCGGGGGCGCAAATATCCAATTTGCTTTTTTTATATCAATTCCCTGCCAGCATGGTCCTGCCACAAAACCAGGCGGACCGAACCTCGAATATCAGGCTCATCACTTAGTTATTGTTAGTGTTTCTTAAATGATTATCAGGTGTTGCAATTCAGGGAACGGGTGCTATGTGTCTGGTCCCGTCATGAATCTCCAGCCTGCATGGGCTTGACGGAAACAGACCCTTCCCCGGCAAAACACAACGTGTTCGCAGGCCGGATGAGCCAAAAGGTTACCCAAACGTCTGCGTCTGAAACCACGATGATGAATGCGTCATTCCCTCGAAATAAACGAAAGGAAAAAGGTGTCATGAAGAAAGTGCTGTTTTCTCTGGTCGTATGGTTGTTCGTGTTGTCCTTTGCGTTTTCAGCCGCCGCCGCCGAGCGCATCAAAATCGGCTTCATCGTCAAGCAGCCCGACGAATCCTGGTTCCAGGACGAATGGAAATATGCCGACCAGGCAGGCCGGCAGCTCGGTTTCGACGTCATCAAGATCGGCGGTACCGACGGGGAAAAGGTCCTGAACGGGATCGACAACCTGGCGACCCAGGGCGCGAAGGGATTCATCATCTGTACCCCCGACGTGAAACTGGGCCCGGCCATCGCAGCCAGGGCCCGGGCGAACCGCCTGAAGCTGATGAGCGTCGACGACCGCTTCATCGGCCCGAAGGGGGCCGTCATGGAAGACGTCCATCATGTCGGAATCTCCGCCTACAACATCGGCTCGCTGGCCGGCCAGACCATCATCAGCGAAGCGAAGGCGCGAGGCTGGAACCTGAAGAATGTGGGTTTCCTCCGGATGAGCTTCGATTCTCTGCCCACCATCAAGGAGCGAACGGAAGGAGCCACCGCCGCGCTCGTCGCCGCCGGCATTCCGAAAGCGCGAATCTTCGATTCCCCGATGAAGACCCTCGACACGGAAGGAAGCTTCAACGCGGCCAGCATCACCATCACCAAGCATCCGAACATCAGCCTCTGGATCGTCGGCGGCGGAAATGACAACTCCGTCCTGGGGGCGATCCGGGCCCTGGAAGGACACGGGTTCGGCGCCGACAGAGCAATCGGAGTCGGGATCAATGGAACCGAGGCGGTCGCGGAGTTCCAGAAGAGGAACAAAACGGCCTTCGCGGCATCCATCCTGCTGAACGCCAGGCAGCACGGTTACGACACGGCAAGAAGCATGTATTTCTGGATCAGGGACGGGAAAGAGCCCCCGAAAATCACCTGGACGGCGGGTACCGTCATGACGCGCAAGAACTACAAGAGCCTGATGGGCCTCAAGTAGGAACCGGGGCCGGAAGGAAACAGGAAAAGAGCGGAACGGCGGCGCCGCCGCGGTCCCGCCCGCTTCCAGCCTGCAGGGCGATGGAAACATGAGTTCGTTTCTGGAGTTTCAAGGCATCACCAAGACCTTTCCCGGAGTCAGGGCCCTCGACAACGTTTCGTTCGGCGTAGCGAAAGGAACGGTGCACGGTCTGGTCGGAGAGAACGGCGCCGGCAAATCCACGCTGCTGAAGATATTGAGCGGCGCATACACCCCCACGGAAGGGAAAATCGTCATCCATCAGGAACCGAAGGTTTTCACCAAGACCCGCGATGCAATCGATGCCGGGGTCGCCATCATCTACCAGGAGCTGAACCTGGTCCCGGAGATGACGGTGGCGGAAAACCTGCTTCTCGGGCAATGGCCACGGCGCGGTTTCTT
>CAZXMK010000382.1:0-2616 GCA_964641935.1 uncultured Syntrophaceae bacterium | reverse complement strand
CAACTATCCGAAACCGCCATTCAGAAACGGGGGGAGAGTCGGCAACGGCTATTCTTCTTCACACCGCGCGAAAGACATCAACCCTCGCCTCGATGATTCCGGTGATGTGCTGGCCATAGAATCGGGAGTCGTGACCGACTACCAGTCGGGCCAGGCGCCGGGCGATGACTCGCCCAATATGGTCATTGTCCGCGGAACGGACGGAGCCCTGACAGTGTACGCCCATGTGGATCCCAGCGTCTTTACCGGAACGTCGGTGGCGCGGGGTGATATCATCGGCAGAGTCGACATGTCCGGTGTCAGTTCGGGTCTCCACGTGCACCTTTCGCGGTTGCCGGCAGGAGAAGGGACGGTTGACGACGTGGAGGACCGTGAGCCGACCCAGGGGGTTAATTACACCATATCCCTTGCCGCCTGGTAACGGACCCGGCAGCGGAAGAAGGAAAGATGGTCCCCCGTGATAGCGAATCTCCAACCGCCGGACCGCCGAAGCTCCCCGGGACCCTCCTGGTGCGGGTCCTGACAGGCCGGGCGCGTGAAACCGAAAAGCGCTTTTCCGGAACCTTCTGCATCGGAAGGAGCAGCGAGTGCGACCTCCAGGTGATGGAGGGGTGCGTCAGCCGTATTCACCTGCAGGTGGCTTTCGATGGGGAACGGTGGTGGCTGCGGGATCTGGGGAGCGTAAACGGGACATTCCTGGGAGGAGAGAGGATACGGGAAGCACCGCTCCGGGGCAGCGCGGAGATCGAGCTGGGGAAGGGGGGTGTTCTCCTCTCCCTGACAGTGGAAAGGGAGGAACCTCCCAAGGTCGAGCAGGTGCAGACCGCGACCAGGGATTTCTCCACCGAGACCCAGATCATCCGGCACTATTTCGACAGGAAATCCACGGAACCCGTGGGCGAGCAGACCATGATGTTCCGGCGCGCCTTCCAGCGCGTCGAGAAGAAAAAATCCAGAAAGTACAAGTACATCATCGGCGTTGTGCTGCTCCTGCTTCTGGCCGCGGGCGGGATCATCGGCCTTCAGACGCACAAGCTCGCCACACTGCGCAAGACAGCGGAGAACATCTTTTATACCAATAAGTCGCTGGAGCTGCAGATTGCCAGATTGGAAGAGATAGTGCTCCTCCACGCGGATCCGGTCCAGGTCGCGGAACTGAAGGCGAAACGGCTGAAGCTGAAGGAGATGGAGAAGGAGTACGACAATTTCGTTAAAGAAATCGGCGTATACCGGAAACTGCCCGAGGACGAGCAGGTGATGCTGCGCGTCGCTCGGGTGTTCGGCGAATGTGAGGTGAACGTCCCCAAGGGGTTCGCCGACGAGGTGCGCAGATACATCGGAATGTGGAAGAGCACGGACCGCCTGCAGCAATCCCTGCTGCGGGCGCGCTCCAAGGGATACGAACGGCTGATCCCACGGGTGATGGTTGACAACAACCTGCCTCCCCAGTTTTTCTTTCTGGCGCTGCAGGAGAGCAATTTCAACGAACGGGCCGTGGGACCTGCGACCCGCTTCGGTCATGCCAAGGGGATGTGGCAGTTCATCCCCCAGACTGCAAGCCGCTACGGCCTGCAGATGGGGCCGCTGCGCGACCTGGGGGTCTACGACCCGGAGGATGAGCGTTTCGATGCCGTGAAATCTACCATGGCGGCCATGAAGTACATACGAGACCTGAACAACACGGAAGGCCAGGCGTCGGGCCTTCTGGTCATGGCCTCCTATAACTGGGGCGAGAACAATATCCGGGACATCATCGCCCGCATGCCGGAGAATCCCCGCGACAGAAACTTCTGGCGCCTCCTTTCCTACAAGGATATACCCCGGGAAACCTATGACTATGTATTCTCCATCTTCTCCGCGGCGGTGATCTGCGAGAATCCCCGGCTGTTCGGCGTTACGGCGGCGTGCCCTGCAATGCCGAAACAGGGTGAGTGAAACTGAGATGCCCGTGGACGTGGGAGACCTGCGGCGGGCGGTGGCGCCCATGACTGTCGAGCTGTGACGGCTCCCGGACCCTGGAGAGCCTTCTCGGGGAGATGGCGCTTTCCCTTTGCGCCGAGCCGGACCGGATACGGACGGCGGTATGCGGCATGGTGCGCAGGATGGTGGAACGGGGCGTCCTCCTGCCGGGAGCAAAAACACGAGACTGAGGTGTGCGCGGCCTGCGGCGGATCATTCCAAATCGCCGTCAATGGGATACACTATAACCATGGACTGTGTCCGCAGTCCCCGCGCCGATACAACCCTTCGGCGGGTATGGCCGGCGCCGGCGTGCTTTCCTTTTCCCGATAGTCATGTGAACCGGACGGCAGAGTGAACTACGGCAGATACGAGATACTGAGGGAGGTGGGGCGCGGCTCCATGGGTGTGGTCTATGAGGCCCGGGACCCGCGCATCGACCGGGTCGTGGCACTGAAGGTGCTGCGGCCGGACCGGGTTTCCGCGGACACCTTTGTCAAGAGATTCCTGAAGGAGGCGAAGGTCATCGGGCGGCTTTCCCACCCCCATATCGTGACCATTTACGACGTGGGCGAGGACCAGGGGACTGTCTACATCGCCATGGAGTTTCTGGAGGGGAGCTCCTTTTCCCAGGTCATTCGGGAACGCCGCCTTTCC
>CAZXMK010000381.1:0-2627 GCA_964641935.1 uncultured Syntrophaceae bacterium | reverse complement strand
TGAAAAGCGGCGAGTTCTCCAGGGCCACCCGGTAGCGGAACAGCTGCGACTCGAATGTCGATGGATCTCCGAAGACCACTCCCTCCAGAATCATATCCTGCCCCGATGCGCCCGACGCGGCGGGGGCGCCCGCCGGAGGAGGCGGCGGAGCCGGCTGGACCGGCGCCTGTCCGGCCGCGGGCGGCGCGGCGGCCGCCGGAATCACCAGGCCCGACTTCACGGAAACGAGCCTGATTTCTTCCGGAGTCAGGGCCGTCAACTCGCCCATGACAGCCATCCCGAGATAGCGCTCCGAATAGTTACGGAGAACCTCCCGGCGCTGCTTCATGGCGCCCAGCATATCCGACACTTTGGCCTGGTCGACGATTGGGCTGAACTGGGCCAGTTTGGCCTCCAGCTTGGCGACGGCATCTTTTTTCTGACTCATCTGCTGAAACTCGATGCCGAAAATGATGGCGCAAACGACCATGGCGGCGATGAACCCGATCAGGACGACGCGGTTGATCCGCACCACCTGCTCGGCTTCCTCCCGTTCCCGGTAAGTAAATAAAGCATTCGGCGTGTGGGCATTGTCCGAGAGGGCTGCTCCGAGGGCCGGCACAAAGGCCATCTGCTCGGAAGGGCTGAGTTTAAGGCTGGAGGGAATGTCGACAACTTTGGGGTTCAACGGATCGAAGACATCCCGCTCGATGGCGAGCTGGTTGCCGAGATAATCCAGCATCGTCCGGTTGATGTTGATGACGCCGGAGATGAGGACCTGCTCGATCCGCTCGCTGCTCACGTTGGTGATAAAGTGCTCGAACGTCCGCTCGACCTGCCTGGCCAGCCGCTCCAGCGCCGGCTCCAGCATCTTGAACACGTCCTGTTCGGTCAGCCCCGCCCCGGCCAGGTCAGCAGACGGAGAGTCCCCGCTCATCCCGAAGACAATGCGGCGGGCCTCGTCGAAGGTCATGACCTTGGTGCCGGTGGAGGAGGAAGAATCCGGGCGGCGCTCGTCGTTGAAGGTCTCCATGAGCGCCTCGACCATGCTCCGGACGCCCGTCTTGATGCCCCGGGACATGACAAGGTTTCCCTTGGAGTAGACGTCGATGCGGGAAAACTCGTTGCCGATGAAGAGGGTGGCGACGGTGCCCTTGCCTGCGGCGAGCCATCCCGTGCGGAAGATGTTCTGGATGGCGAAGGGCGTGATGACCAGGCCGTCCAGGTTGATCCCCGCCTGATTGAACAGCTTTCGCGTGTCTTCCACTTCCCTGCGGGGAACCGTGTAGGCCATGACGGCATACTTGGGGATCCCCTGCTCGACGACCCCTCCCTGGAGCTCGAAATCAAAGATGAACTCCTTGTCGTCGAAGGGGTGCTCCTTGCGCATGCCCCAGTAGACGGCATTGTCGATCTGCTTCTTGGCGACCTTGGGGATCCTGAAGTGGCGGACTTCCACCTCCGCGGCGGACATGATGAGCCATACGCCGCAGTTGTCTTTTGCCGAACAGCCGAACTTGGTCAACTCATCCCGCAGGAAAACGGCATATTCCGGCGTCCCCTTCGTCAGGCCGAATGGATAGGCGACCTTGCGGGCATCCAGGAGCTTCCATTTCCCATCGGAGGAGCGGATCGTCTTGACGAACCGGACGAACTCGTGACCGGCGTCGATGCCGACGTTCATGGAGCGTGCGGTCGCCTTTTTCGGGGAGAAGGCAATGATTTTCTTCTGTGGCTCCTGGACCGACAGGGGGGGCGGAGACGGCGCCTCTTCCTTATTGTTCTTGATGACGTCGAGGAGTTTTTCCGTGGAGGTGATATCGTCGTTCCGGGCCAAGGGATGCCCTCCTGAATCCGGGCGCCATACCGCCCTTATTTTGGATGGTTTATCGAAGGCTCCCTGTCAGGAACGGGGGCCAAATCGCGCGATCCTGTCTTTCCGGTATCCCTCGAGGAGCTTCCTGGCATCACGCAGATACTCCCGGGGGTAATGCCTCAAGACGCGAACTCCGTACTGAATCTCCGGAGGTGGAGGAATGATTCCCTTGCGGATGTAATCTCCGACCGTCTTGGCTGATACACCCAGGGCTTCCGCTGCATCCACCACCGTGTTAAAGGCCTGGCCATTGATGATTACCATAATAGAAGTGCCGATCCCCCCGAAAAAAACTATCCCACGGTTCGTATCTACCGGACCTTCCGAACCGTGTCAATGCGAATCTCATAAACAGATTTATTATGATCGGGAATATCGCAAAAGATGCCTATAGGTTGCTTAAGTAGAGGTTTTTAAAGATTCTGTCAAGTATTATTCTTTTAATAGATTCCCTTTAGTTAAAATCATATTTTTTCAAACAAATGACCCATATGGAGATATCATCAATGATTTAAACTGATTCCGGATTTACAGGCATAAATTGCCAAGGAACCGCCAAGGAACCGCTTTTCCTTTGCAGCGGGAAAAAGTATAAGACTTTCTGTTTTTGGGGAAAGAGAACGCAACGACAAAACGAAAGGAGAGGCCGCCCCCCGATGGAACGAATCCTGTCCGACTGGCTGTCGGCCTCCCTGCACGGCTCCTTCCTGGTACCGCTCCTCGCCGCATACCTGGGCGGGATCCTGGTCAGCTTCACACCCTGTGTTTATCC
>CAZXMK010000380.1:0-2635 GCA_964641935.1 uncultured Syntrophaceae bacterium | reverse complement strand
ATGCCGACCATCGAACTGGCGGGCAAAACCTACGAAGTGGACGAAGACGGGTTCCTTCAGGAACTGGACAAGTGGAGCGAGGAGTTCGCCCAGGCCTATGCGGGCGCGGAGGAGATCGAGGGACCGCTGACGGATGAACACTGGAAGCTGATCAACTACCTCCGGAACTATTTCCAGCAGTTCGGCATTGCCCCGATGATCCGCAAGATGTGCAAGGACAACGGGATCGACTCGAAGAAGCTCTACGAGCTCTTCCCGACTGGACCGGCGAAGGGGGCGTGTAAATTAGCCGGCCTGTCCAAACCCACCGGCTGCGTGTAGCAGGCCGTTGAAAAGGGGCTGCCTGCTGCGTTGCCCTCATCCTGGGCCGCTCGACGTACGAAAAAGTACGACTCGCGTCCCAGAATTTCGGGCGCCTTGCATTCAACCCCTTTTGAACGGCCTTTGACAGGGGCGCTTCTCGCTCCTCGGGGCTTGCGCGCCTTGCCTGCGGGCTTTTTGCGAGGTCGTCGTCCCGGAGAAGGGCATCGGGAAATGATGGCGGGTGTCGCTTTACGGTAGAAAGTAAGAGTGATCCATGGGTTACTACGTTTTATCCTATGTGTGTGTGGCCGTGTTCGTCCTGGCGTCGGTGCGCCTGGTTTGCCGGCAGTGGACCCTTCCCCTGCACGTCCGCTGGGAAATCTATCCGGTCCGGCACGAGACGGCCGCCCGGGTGGCCTATGGCGGCTCCTACATGGAAGAGGTGGACTGGTGGAATCGTGAACGGGAACGCTCGCTTGCCAATGAACTCAAATACATGGTTCCGGAAATCCTGTTCCTGAGAGGCTTGTGGAAGGCGAACAGAGGCCTCTGGCTGGCTTCTTTTCCCTTTCACTTCGGCTTGTACCTGATGATTGCAACCTTCGGGGGACTGCTGTTCCATGCGGCTTTCTCCCTGTGGGGGGCGCCGGTTTCCGCCGGGGGCGGCCTCTCGCGATCCCTGCTGGACGGGTTCATCGTCGTGACGGGATGGAGCGGCCTGGTCCTGGGATCCCTGGGCGGGCTGGCGCTGATGGCGAAGCGTCTGTTCGACCGGGAGTGGCGGGATTATTCCTCTCCGGCCGACTTTTTCAACCTCGGATTCGTCCTCGCTTTTCTCCTCGCTGCCTTAGCCGCCGCGCTGGTTGTGGATCCGTGGTTCACCGGCGCGAAGGGCTTCGTGTACGGACTGCTGGCGGGCGGCCACGCGCCGCCCCGGACCGCCCTCGGGGCGCTCACCGTCATCCTGGCGTCGCTCCTGGTCGCCTGCATCCCGTTTACCCACATGTCGCACATGTTCATGAAGTATTTTCTCTACCACCAGGTCAAGTGGGACGAGGCCCCGAACCGGCGCGGGGGAAGGATCGAGGCGGCCGTCCGGAGGAACCTGGACCTGAAGCCGACCTGGCAGGCGGCGCACGTCAAGGCGGACGGAAGTGTGTCCTGGAAGGACATCGCGTCGTCCACCCCCGGGGAGGCGAAATGAAGGCCGCCCGCAGACCCTCCGACCTGGCGGCGCGATCCAAACGCCTCTGCCACCTCGATCCGGGAGACATGGTCCCGCTGCCTCCCCCGTACGAGGACTTCAACCGGGTGGCCATCCCGCCCCTGAAGCCGGAGCGGGTCGGGGGCATCGAGACCTCCCTCGACGACACGGTTGCCATCGGCATCCCCAGGCCGGCAAGCCGGGAGGAAGAAGACCGGCTGGTTCGCCGGTTTCTCTCGGGCCTGAAAAAGCTCTTCGAAAAGGAGAATAACTGGACGTTTCTGCAGCCCCTGCTCCTGTCCATGGAGCACTGCACCCGTTGCCAGACCTGCGCCGACGCCTGTCCCGTGTACGAGATGAGCGGCAGGCAGGAAATCTACCGGCCCATCTTCCGGTCGGAGGTGCTGCGCCGGATCTACCGGAAGTACCTGAAGCCCGGCGGCAGGATTGCAGCGAAATGGAACGGCGATATCGACCTCAACTGGACGACCGTCGCCCGGCTTGCCGAGCTGTCGTACCGCTGCACCCTCTGCCGCCGCTGTGCCTCCGTCTGCCCGATCGGCGTTGACAACGGCCTCATCACGCACGAGATCCGCAAGCTGTTTTCGCAGGAGATGGGCATCGCCCCGAAGGAGCTCCACGACAAGGGGACGGTTCAGCATCTCCGCGTCGGCTCCTCGACGGGGATGAACCCCCTGGCGGCCAGAGACAATATCGAGTTCATCCAGGAGGAGATGGAGGAAATCGCCGGCTGCAAGGTCGAGATCCCCTGGGACCGGGAAGGGGCGGACATCCTCTTGATTCACAACGCCGGGGAAATGCTGGCCTGGCCGGAGAATGTCGGCGCCTTTGCCATCCTCTTCCAGGCGGCCGGACTCTCCTGGACCCTGTCGTCCGAGGCGGTGGGGTACGACGCCGTGAACTACGGGCTCTGGTACGACGACGTCCAGTTTTCCCGCGTTGCGGTGAAGCATGCCGATATCGCCCGGAGGCTGAAGGTCGGGAAGATCGTCATGGGCGAGTGCGGCCACGCGCACAAGGCGCTGACGGTCACGGCCGACCGCCTGTTGACGGACGATCTGAACATCCCGAGGGAGTCGGCCATGGTCACCCTGGCGGACATCGTCT
>CAZXMK010000379.1:1278-2637 GCA_964641935.1 uncultured Syntrophaceae bacterium | reverse complement strand
AGTGGATCCTGGCCCTGAACGGACCGGGCAGCAAGCCGGCCTATGAAGGACAGGGCCTGGCCGTCTCCGTCTGCGGAACGTACTGGCTGGAAGTGAAGAACGGCGGCGTCCACGGAAACATAGACGACACGCGGGACCGGGAAGCCGGTCAGTCTGTGCCGCTGGGGCAGTTCCGTGAACGGCTGGCTGCGGCCCTCCATCGCGTCCCGGCGGGCGACATCCGGCGGGAGGAGCGCTTCACCGGGGAGGTGGCATTCGGAAAGCACTATGTTCACATCTTTGGCCCCGGATTCCGCTTCGTCCTGGAGCCGGACCCGTCAGGCTGGACCATCCGCATCCACGATCCCGGCGGAACGGACGACCTCTCGCGCCTGACACCGCCGCTTCACTTCGTTCCGAATCCAAGGATCATCGAAAGCAGGCATTTCATGGACATGCAGAAGCTGGACGAACAGGACAGACAGTCGCCGGGAATGGTGAGGGAATTCATCTTCTCCCCGGCCGTGGGCAGGACCATCGACGGGCCGGGTGCCAGTCAGGCGCCGACCCCTGGGGAGGTCGAGGAAATCGGCCGCTTTGGCCGGGGGAAGTTGCGGATTACCGAATTCCGGCTGGAGAACGGGGGATCCGCAGAGACTGCCCGCCTTGCCTGGATAAGGTTCGAGGCATCGCTCAGCTGGCCATCGCAATAGAAACCGGGTGGAATCGCGTGCCCCGGGCCGCAGAAACAGGCCAACCCGGCGGATTCTTCACAGTCCGCTATTTACGCCGGAATTCCCGGTACCAGTCGATGGTCTTCCGCAACCCCTCCCGAAAGTCCGTCCCGGCCCGGAAGCCGAATTCCTCTGCGGCCCGGGTGGTGTCGAGCATGCGCCGCGGCTGTCCGTCGGGCTTGGTGGTGTCCCAGACGACCCGGCCCTGGAAGCCCGTCAACTCCACGATCAGCTCCACCAGGTCCCGGATGGAGATCTCAAAGCCCGCCCCGATGTTGACGGGGTCGCTCTTGTCGTAGCGCTCCATGGCCGCCACGATCGCCTCGGCGGCGTCCTCGACGTAGAAGAACTCCCGGGTGGCTGCACCGGTTCCCCAGACGACGATCTCGTCCTCGCCGCTCTCCACGGCATCGACGCATTTCTTGATCAGGGCGGGGATGACGTGGGAGGATCGGGGATCGAAATTGTCTCCCGGGCCGTAGAGATTCACCGGCAGGATAAAAACGGCGTTG
Organism: uncultured Syntrophaceae bacterium; assembly: GCA_964641935.1. GTDB lineage: Bacteria > Desulfobacterota > Syntrophia > Syntrophales > PHBD01 > PHBD01. The sequence continues at coordinate 1,412 of CAZXMK010000379.1, read as the reverse complement.
AAGCCGTATTGCTGCCGGTAGGCCTGGGCCTGGACGAGCATCATCTTCTTCGCCAGGCCGTACGGCGCGTTGGTCTCCTCGGGATACCCGTTCCAGATGTCATCCTCCCGGAAGGGAACGGGGGTGAACTTGGG
>CAZXMK010000379.1:0-1178 GCA_964641935.1 uncultured Syntrophaceae bacterium | reverse complement strand
CCCCAGTCGCGCTTCGCCTCCAGGTTGCCCAGGTACAGCTTGTCCTGCAGCCCCAGCTTGATCCGCGTCGCCGCCCGGGTGATCTTCCGGGTCACGAAGGTCTCTCCCCTCCGGGGAGACTCGTGGTTGAACAGGATCCCGTTGGAGGCGAACAATTTGTAAGCGTCGCGGTAATTGCGGACCAGGTAATAGGCGTACACCTTCGCGGCCGCGTAAGGGCTCTGCGGCTGGAAAGGAGTTGACTCGCTCTGCGGAGGCGGTGCGGCACCGAACATCTCGCTGGAGGAGGCCTGGTAGAACTTTGCCCGGTTTCCCGATTTCCGGATCGCTTCCAGGAGCCGCAGCGTCCCCAGTCCCGTGATGTCGCCGGTGTACTCGGGCATGTCGAAGCTCACCCGGACGTGGCTCTGGGCGCCCAGGTGGTAGATCTCATCCGGATCAATCGTGTGGATCAGGTCCAAAAGCTGGCCCGAGACGGAAAGATCTCCGTAATGCAGGAACAGCCGGGCCTCGGGGTCGTGGAAATCCTTGTAAAGGTGGTCGATGCGATCCGTGTTGAAGGTGCTGGACCGGCGGATCAGGCCGTGTACGGCATAGCCCTTCGCCAGGAGGAACTCCGCCAGGTAAGAACCGTCCTGGCCCGTGATGCCTGTGATCAAGGCTTTTTTCATGTTTCTTTATCTCCTTACAATATTTACAAATCGCTGAGCGATCGTACAAAACCCACTTTTCACAACACTAGATCTTTTTGTTCTCCCGGTAATATTCCCGATACCAGGCAATGAAGCGGGAAACTCCCGTTTCAATGGACGTCGAGGGCCGGAAACCGACGTCGGCCATCAGGTCGTCCACGTCGGCGTAAGTCTCGGGCACGTCTCCCGGCTGCATGGGCAGGAAGTTCTTCCGGGCCTCCCGGCCCAGGGCCTTCTCGATCACGCCGATAAAATGAAGCAGCTCCACGGGGCTGTTGTTCCCGATGTTGTAGAGGCGCCAGGGGACAAAACTGGACGCCGGGTCGGGAGCCTTGCCCGTCCATTTCGGGTTGGGGACGGGAATGCGGTCGGCCACGCGCAACACCCCCTCGACGATGTCGTCGATGTACGTAAAATCCCGTTTCATCCGTCCGTGGTTGAACACGTCGATCGGCTCGCCCGCCAGGATCGCCCGGGTGAACAGAA
>CAZXMK010000378.1:268-2638 GCA_964641935.1 uncultured Syntrophaceae bacterium | reverse complement strand
GAGATTGTCGAGGCACACCATAAAATGAAGAAGGACGCTCCCTCCGGAACGGCCGTGCGCATGGGCGAGGTGGTGGCGGCGGCCCTCGGCCGCGACTACAACAAGGTGGCCAACTTCCACCGCGAGGGGATGTGCGGCGAGCGGACCAAAGAAGAGATCGGGATGCAGACCATTCGCGGCGGCGACATCGTGGGGGACCACACGGTCTATTTCATCGGCATGGGCGAGCGCATCGAGATCACCCACCGCGCCCACACCCGGGACATGTTCTCCCGCGGAGCTGCCCGGGCGGCCAAGTGGGTGGTGAAGCAGCGGCCCGGGCTGTACGACATGCAGGACGTACTGGGCTTGCGATGACTTTGCCCGGTTGCCGCCGTCTGCAGACCTGATTGATGCCGCTTTGCGCGGCATTTCTTTTCTATCTCATTCCGGAGGATTTTCTTTATGGCCCGTATCAACGACAACTACCTGAAACTGAAGGCAGGCTATCTCTTTCCCGAGATCGGGCGCAGGGTCAAGGCTTTCGCCGAGGCCAACCCCGGGGCACGGGTGATCCGCCTCGGCATCGGCGACGTGACCCGCCCGCTGCCGCCCGCCATCCTGAAGGCGTTCCACGACGCCGTGGACGACCTGTCCCGCGTGGAGACCTTTGCCGGGTACGGTCCGGAGCAGGGATACGACTGGCTGATCAACGCCGTCATCGAGAAATCCTACAAACCCCTCGGGGTTTCCTTGGAAACGGACGAGATGTTCGTGTCCGACGGCTCCAAGTGCGACTGCGCCAACATCCTGGACATCTTCGCCCTGGAAAACAGGGTGGCCATCGGCGACCCGGTCTATCCGGTCTACAACGACACCAACGTCATGATCGGCCGTACCGGTGAAGCGGATGAAAAGGGGTACTATCGCGGCATCGTCTATCTCCCCTGCACCGAGGCCAACCATTTCATCCCGGCGCTGCCCGCGGAGAAGGTGGACATCATCTATCTCTGCTTCCCCAACAACCCCACCGGCGCCGTCGCCACCAGGGAGGAGCTGAAGCAGTGGGTCGACTATGCCCTGGCCAACAACGCCGTCATCTTCTTCGATGCGGCCTATGAGGCATTCATCACCGACCCCTCCATCCCCCATTCCATATACGAGATAGAGGGCGCGAAGAAGTGCGCCATCGAGTTCCGCTCTTTTTCCAAGACCGCAGGCTTCACGGGGGTCCGCTGTGGACTGGTGGTCGTTCCCCGCGAACTGGAGGGAACGACAGCCACCGGTGAAAAATATAGCGTGAACAAGCTGTGGCTCCGCCGTACCACCACCAAGTTCAACGGAGCCTCCTATCCGGTGCAGCGGGCCGCGGCTGCCGTCTATACCGATGAAGGGTGGAAGCAGACCAGGGAGATCATCGACTACTACATGGAAAACGCCCGCATCATCCGTGAAGGTCTCGCGGGAGCGGGCCTCACGGTTTACGGCGGCGTCAACGCTCCCTACATCTGGCTCAAGACTCCGGGCGGCATGAGCTCCTGGGATTTCTTCGACCGCTTGCTGACCGAATGCAACGTGGTCGGCACGCCCGGCAGCGGCTTCGGGCCCTCGGGCGAGGGGTTCTTCCGCCTCTCCGCCTTCGGTAACCGGGACACTGTGGAAGAAGCGGTTGCCCGCATCAGAAAGAACCTGAAGTAGGCGGATGCGGGAAAAGGCGCTCTTAGCGGCGCCTTTTCCCCTTTCTCCCCCTTGTTTCTCTATCCTCTGTTTCCGCTTCCGGTTTTCTCCGCAGGTGCCTGAATGAAAAGCATCCTCTGTATCATGAGCTGGATTCTCCTGCCGTTCCTTGCGGCACCTGTGCCGTGCTTCGGCCAGGAACTGTTCTGCATCGGCGATTACAAGGGGAGAGGGGCCGACCAGGGTTTTTACTGGTTTTTCGTCGATCTCAAGGTGAATAACTCCCTTGTGGAAAAACTTTCGTGGGAAACCTCCTATGCGAGCGATCTGGCGCACGCCGGACGTTCCTGCAAGGTGGAGACGGCAGGGTTCCTGCAGACACGGCAGAAGGACGGCTCCATTCTCCTCGTGGACCCCCAATCACGGTGCTCCATTTCCCTCACACCGAAGAAAAACGAACGGAACACCTTCCTCCTGACGTCGGAGGGGTGCGGCGAGCGGTTTTGCACGGACAAGGGGGTCCTTCCTCCCCTCACCGTCCACATGGCCTCGAGAAAGTGCGTTCCCCAGGCGGTGATGAAGGAATTTCTCCCCTGAAAAGGGTTCGTATCCCTTCCGGATCAACGTCTGTTTTCTCCAGCGGGGAGCCGGCCACTCTTTCCGGATACTCTGAAAACGGCGGGTAGCATCCCCTGAAAAGGACGCGGAGTGAAG
>CAZXMK010000378.1:0-258 GCA_964641935.1 uncultured Syntrophaceae bacterium | reverse complement strand
CGGTCCTTTTCCGCACTGGCGGTGTCACTCTTCGGGGTGCGTGTGCGGCGTGGCGGTGGACGCCTCCACGCAACCCCTCCCTTTCCTGGCCGGCCCGAAAAATTCCTCGTTTCCGGATGGGCACCAATTGTTATTGCTTACCAGATTTCAACCGGGTGTCAAGGGAGCAACGGAGGACGGCTCCTGCTCCGGAGCAGGGTTTTATCCTAGATTCGGCAGTTGGAGGCATCCTTCGTTCTCTCCGATTGCCGTCTTTGT
>CAZXMK010000377.1:0-2643 GCA_964641935.1 uncultured Syntrophaceae bacterium | reverse complement strand
GAGACCTACAACGACCACCGCATCGCCATGAGCTTCGCCGTCCTGGGGCTGGCCTTGCAGGGAAAGGCGATCCGGAACGGTCGGTGTGTCGCCAAGTCGTTCCCCCGCTTCTGGGAGCTTCTGGAGGGCCTGAACGCATGAGAATCGTCCTCGTGGGATACCGCGGCTGCGGCAAGAGCACCGTCGGCCGGCTGCTGGCGGAGCGGCTGGGGCTGCCTTTTTTCGATACCGATGCACGGATCGAGGAACTCGCGGGGCGGACCGTACGGCAGATCGTAGGCGACGGGGGCTGGGGAGAGTTTCGGGCCCTGGAGCGCCGGGTCATCGCGGAACTGCCGGAGGAGCGAAGCGTCGTCGCACTGGGGGGCGGGGCCGTTCTGAACCGGGCGAACGTGGAAGCCCTGGAAGCGGACGGTTTTTTTGTCTGGCTGACCGCCGGAACGGACGTCATCCTGGAGCGGCTGGCCGCCGACGGAAAGACGGCGGAACAGCGGCCTCCGCTGACGGAGGGCAGCCTCCGGGAAGAAGTGGAACGGCTGCTTCGGGAACGTCTTCCCGTCTATCGCCTTGTGGCGGACCTGGCGATTGATACGTCCCAACGGTCTGCCACCGAGGTGGCTCTAATGATTTCAGAATATGTCGAGAGACGACTTTCCGTTCCGGCTGCCTGCCCGCAAACGGGAGTGTAAGGGGGGAACATGGCCGGCAATACCTTCGGAGTCGCATTCCGCATCACCACCTGGGGGGAATCCCACGGTCCCGCCCTCGGGGCCGTCGTGGACGGGTGCCCGCCGGGCCTTGCCCTCGACGAGCGGGACGTACAGGAATGGCTGAACCGGCGCAGACCGGGCCGAATACGATCTTCATCCCCCCGCCGGGAGGACGACCGGGTGGAGATTCTCTCCGGCGTGTTCGAGGGAAAGACCACGGGCACTCCGATTGCACTTCTTATCCGGAACCGGGACGCCGCTTCGTCGGACTACGAGGACCTCCGGAACGTCTTCCGACCCGGGCACGGCGACTATCCGTACATGCAGAAATACGGCATCCGGGATCATCGCGGTGGCGGACGCGCCTCCGGGCGGGAAACAGCCGCCCGGGTCGCCGCCGGAGCCGTGGCCGCGAAGGTGCTGGCAGCAGCGGGAATCCGTGTGTTTGCCTTCACAAGGGAGATCGGAGGAATCGCCGCAACGGACATCCGGTCCAAGGAAATGGACCGGAACGACCTCCGGTGTCCCGATCCGAAGGCGGCCGCCCGGATGACGGCCCTGCTGGAGGAGGCAAGAAAAGAAGGGGATTCGCTGGGAGGCGTCGTGGAGATTGTTGTCCAGGGGTGTCCGCCCGGCCTCGGCGAACCCGTGTTCGACAAGCTCGATGCCGATCTGGCCAAGGCCCTTATGAGCATCGGGACCGTCAAGGACGTCGAGATCGGTGCCGGGTTCGAGGCGGCCCGGATGGAGGGGTCACAGAGCAACGACGAACTGGCACCGGACGGGTTCCGGTCGAACCGGGCCGGCGGGATCCTGGCGGGCATCTCGACCGGCCAGGACATCGTGATCCGGGCGGCCTGCAAGCCGATCCCTTCCATCGGCAGGGAGCAGCAAACCGTGGACGCCTCCGGGAAGCCGGTCGTCCTGACCGTCCGGGGAAGGCACGACGTGTGCGTCATCCCGAGGATCCTGCCGGTCTGCGAGGCCATGGTCTCCATCGTCCTGGCGGATCACCTCCTGAGGCAGAGGACGGTCGGGCGATGAGGAAGCGTGCGGTGGGCATCGTCGGAGGCGGGGGCGGGATGGGCCGCTGGTTCGCCTGCTACTTTGCCGGCCAGGGGTATGACGTCCACATCTCCGAGCGGGATTCGGGAATGCCCGTTCCGGAGCTGGCGGCCGCCTGCACGGTTGTCGTCGTGGCGGTACCCATGGCCGTGACGACGGAGGTGATCCGCCGGGTCGGTCCGCACCTGAAGCCGGAGTCTTTGCTGATGGACCTGACCTCCCTCAAGGAGGTGCCTGTCCGGGAGATGCTGGCGGCCACGGCGGCGGAAGTCGTCGGCTGCCATCCCCTCTTCGGGCCCGATGCGGCGGATCTTAACGGACAGAACGTCGTGCTCTGTCCCGGCCGCGGCGAATCCGGGAAGGCGTGGCTCCGGGAGGTCCTGGATCAGAGCGGGGCACGGGTCATCGAGACCACGCCGGCGAGACACGATCGGGTCATGGCCGTCGTCCAGGGGCTCACCCACCTGAACACGATGGCCATGGGGCTGGCCATGGAGGCCCTGGGCGAAGACCCGGCGGAGCTGGAGCGGATGTCGACTCCCGCCTTCCGGACAAAACGGGACTTGCTGGAAAAGGTCTTCAGTCCCTCCCCGCGGCTTTATGCCGAGCTGGTGACGAAGAACCCCTCCGCCCGGGAGGTGATCGCGGCGTACGAGAAGGCGGTGGTGCAGATGAAGCTGTTTGTTGAGAAAGGGGACGCGGAAGGACTCGAAGAACGGCTCCGCCGCGGGGTGTAGGAAAGAGAATTTCAAATCCGTTCTCTTTCTCTTTTCTTTTTTTCAATATCCGCGGTCTGTCGCCCAACTCGCGGGAGAGGGGGCTTCCCTCGCGCTCAGAAGCGTTTTTTCGACCCTGCAGCGTCTCGCTC
>CAZXMK010000376.1:0-2648 GCA_964641935.1 uncultured Syntrophaceae bacterium | reverse complement strand
TTTCCGGGGGCTGGAAATCCGGGTTGCAAAAGCCATTTCGGTAGGATAGGATCGCCGCCGGTTCCCGGCCGGGAGAGGGAAACCGCCTGTCTTCCCGGGCGTTGCAGATTCCGGTCCGGAATTGACTTCCAGGAGGAGTGGAATGGGAAAACTGTTCGGAACGGACGGGATCCGGGGACCCGTCAACCGTTACCCGATCACGGCGGAGATGGCCTTCCGCATCGGCCGCGCGGCGGCTCTTTTCTTCCTGCAGCGGGAGCAGCCGGCCCACCGGATCGTTCTCGGGCGCGACACGAGGGAATCCGGGGAAATGCTCGAGCGGGCCCTGGTAGAGGGAATCTGCTCGACCGGCATGGACGCCCTCCTGGCCGGCATCATCCCCACGCCCGCGGTGGCCTTTCTGACGGCGGACAAGCGGGCCGACTGCGGGATCGTCGTCTCGGCCTCCCACAATCCCTACCAGGACAACGGGATCAAGATCTTCTCCGCGGAAGGCACGAAGCTGCCCGATGACTCGGAAGAGGCCATTGAAGGGCTGATCCTGGGCGACCGGGAGAACGGCGCCGGACCGCTTCCCGACTCCCCCGGAATGGCCCGTTCCCTCGATGACGCCCGGATCTGCTATGAATCCTTTCTCCGGGAAACCGTACCGGGCCTTTCCCTTGCGGGCCGGAAAATCATCCTCGATTGCTCAAACGGGGCGACATACCGCGTGGCGCCGGAGGTCTTCACCGCCCTGGGGGCGGAGGTGACGGTCCTTTTCGCCCGGCCCGACGGGAAGAACATCAACGACGGCTGCGGTTCCCAGCACCCGGGCATCCTGGCCGAAAGGGTCGTGAAGGAGAAGGCCGATGCGGGCTTCGCCTTCGACGGCGACGGCGACCGGGTGATTGCCGTAGACGAGACCGGCAGGGTTCTCACGGGGGACACCCTCCTGGCGATCTGTGCCCGCCGGCTCAGGGAGAAGGGGCAGCTCGCGAACAACCTGGTCGTCCGCACGGTCATGAGCAACATCGGCCTGACGCTGGCCTTCCGTGAAATGGGGATCGACTCGATCATGACGGATGTCGGGGACCGCTACGTCTTCGCGGCCATGAAGGAGCGGGGGGCCGTCCTCGGCGGCGAGGACTCGGGCCATCTGATTTTTCTGGAGCACCTCTCCTCCGGCGACGGCATCCTCACGGCCTTCCAGGTCCTGGCGGCGATGGACCGGGCCGGAGCTTCCCTCTCGGAGCTGGGACGCCTCATGACGGTCTATCCCCAGGTGCTTCTCAACGTGGAGACGCGGTCCCGCCCCGACCTGGAGACCGTGCCGGAAGTCATGGCGGCCATCCGGGAGGCGGAAACGGCGCTGAACGGCCGGGGCCGGGTCCTCGTACGATATTCGGGGACCCAGAACCTCTGCCGCGTGATGGTGGAAGGTCCGACGAGGGAGGAGACGGAGACGCACGCCGGACGGATCGCCGGGGTCGTGCGGGAGGTTCTCGGATAGGTGCGGGCCGCTTATGCGGCACGGATTGCGGGGCCGTTTTTCTGCATGGCGATGATTGAAACCTGCCGCGAGGCAGGCTATGATCCATGGAAAAAAAGGAAGCCGGGAGGCCGGCCCAAAGAAAGGACCGGGTCATGAAAATCCGGATCTGCGTCTGCGTTCTTCTTTTTCTCCTGCTGTCTGCATCCGTTTCCGTGGCGGGCCATGATGCCGCTTCCATCGTTCAGTTCGGCAGCGACGTCACCGTCGAGGCGGGAACGAAGGCAAGGCGCGTCGTTTCCTTCGGCGGGCAGGTGACGGTGAACGGTACGGTGGAAAAGGATGTCGTGGCCGTGGGTGCGTCGGTCGTGCTGAGCCGGGGCGCCCTCGTCGAAGGCGACGTGGTTTCCATCGGGGGAACCGTCGTCAGGGGACGGGGCGCGGAAATACGGGGGAGCGTCACCGCGATCAACACCACCAACTTCTGGGCCTTCGTGTCCTCCGCCGTTGAGGATGAAGCGGAAGGATGGTCCTGGGTGCTGGCCGTCATTTCCCTGGCGATCTTCTTCTGCCTTCTCATCATCGCCATGCTCGTGACGGTCCTGATTCCGAAGCCCATCGCAGTCATCTCCACGACCATCCGGGAAGAAACCCTTCGCTCTTCGCTTTGGGGTCTCCTGGCCCTGGTTCTGGCGGTTCCCCTGGCGATCCTCCTGGCCATTTCCGTCATCGGGATCGTCCTGATTCCCCTGGAAGTCGTCATCATGACCGTGGCGGCCCTGGCGGGATTCATAGCCATGTCGCAGCTTGTCGGCCGGCAAATGTACGCGCTGGTGAAGAGGCGGAACCAGGGAATCGTCCGTGAGACCTTCTGGGGCCTGATCATCCTCTGGTTCGCCGGGTGGATTCCCTACATCGGGCCGATCGTGAAGGTGCTGGCCGTCGTGCTGGGTCTGGGCGGGGTCATCTTCAGCCGGTTCGGGACCCGGATGAAAGGCCTCCACGTCCCGCCTCCGCCTCCGCCCGTGGAGCAGCCGCCCGCCGTTGCCTGACCGGACACCCGCCGGTCCACAAAACGGGGGAACGGATTTCAAATCCGCTCCTCCCTTTCTTACATTTCCTTTCCTGACAGGCCTCCGCTTACCCCTTGCATTGAGCGTATCGGCGCAGGGGGCTG
>CAZXMK010000375.1:0-2650 GCA_964641935.1 uncultured Syntrophaceae bacterium | reverse complement strand
TTACTCATCACTCTTCACTCATCACAAGCTTTCACAACAACGCCTTCACCGCCGCGAGCACGGCGTCATAATCCGGTTCGCTGGTGATTTCAGGGACGACCTGGATGTAGCGGATGGTGTCCGCGCCATCAACCACGAAGATCGCCCGTGCCAGCAGCTTCAGCTCCCCTATCAGCACGCCGTAGGCCGCGGCAAAGGAACGATCCTGGTAGTCGGACAGTGTCGTAACCCGGTCGATCCCGGCTGCCCCGCACCAGCGGGCCTGGGCAAAGGGAAGGTCCATGCTGACGGTGAGAACCGCCACGGTGTCCGGCAGGCCGGCGGCCTCCTTGTTAAACCTGCGCGTCTCCACATCGCACACGGGCGTGTCCAGGGACGGCACCGCGCTCAACACCTTGATCTTCCCTTTGTAATCGGCCAGAGTGACCGGCGCAAGGCCGTTGTTCACCACCCGGAAATCGGGCGCCTTGTCTCCAACCTTCACCTCCGGTCCGACAAGCGTCAGCGGATTACCCTGAAACGTGATGATACCCTTTCGTTCGCTCATGTTGACCTCCTTGGATTCGTAACACTTCAACCGGAATACTGGCTTTCAAGTGTACCACATTCCAAGAAAATAACCCGGCCGCCTCGTCTGGATTGCATGCCGGTCACGGCCGGTCAAGTATTTCCCTGAGTCTTTTCAGAAGTTCCGAAGGCATGACCGGCTTCGGCAGGAAGTCGTACCCGTCTTCAAGAGCGCACTTGGCATCGAGGGTATCAGTGGAATACCCGCTCATGAAAAGTACCTTCATGACGGGTCGAACCTTCACAATCTCTCCATAGAGGCTTTTCCCATCCATATTCGGCATTATCACATCGGTGACGAGGATGTCCACGCACGCCCCACGCTCCCTGAACGTTTCGAACGCTTCCCTTCCGTCCGACGCCTCGTACACCGTATATCCCGCATCTTCAAGGATTGACCGGTTCAGTTCCCGAACCACTTCATCATCCTCGACAAGAAGGATTGTCTCCCTCCCGCCCGGCGCGGCCTCCACTCTCCGCACCATTGAAAGATCCTGTTTTTGCTCCTCGGTTAGAGGCAGATACACGCAAAAGGTGGTTCCCCCGCCCGGCGAGCTTTCTACGGTAATGAAGCCGTTATGCTGCTTGACGATGCCGTAGGTAACGGACAGGCCGAGCCCCGTCCCCTTTCCGACCGCTTTCGTGGTAAAGAACGGTTCGAAGATCTTCCCCTGTGTCTCTTTGTCCATGCCGTAGCCGGTATCCTGAACCACCAGCCTCGCGTACCTTCCGGGCATGCCGAAACCGTTTCTCTTTACGAAACCTTCGTCGATAACGCCGTAACCGGACTCCAGGGTCAGGACGCCACCCGACGGCATTGCGTCCCGCGCGTTCGTCACGAGATTCATGAGCACCTGCTCGATCTGAACCTTGTCCGCCATGACGGTCATGCCCGTCGAGGCGGCCTTTACCCGGAAATCGATGTCTTCGGGAATCAGCCTTCGCAGCATTTTCCTGATTCCGTTCACGACATCGCACACCTCGATGGGGCGAACGTGGAGAACCTGTTTGCGGCTGAACGCGAGCAGACCGCGGGTCAGGTCCGCGGCCCGCTCAGCGGCGGACAGGATCTGTCTGACATGATGTTCAAAGGGATTTCCCTGCTCCATGCGCATGGCCATTACCTCGGCGAAGCCCATGATCGCCGTCAGGATGTTGTTGAAGTCGTGAGCGACTCCGCCGGCAAACTGCCCGATCGCCTCCATCTTCTGAACCTGATGGAGTTGCGCCTCCAGATTCTTCCGCTCTTCTTCGGCGCGCTTGACATCGGTAATATCGGCAAAAGTAACCAGAATCGCGGGCGTTCCCTCATAGTCCATGGGAACGCTCGCCGCCACCACCCATTTGTCCTCGCCCCGGCCGCCGACCAGTCTGTATTCGACGCTGGTTGACACCGGTTCCCCCTGCAGGCGCGCCAGGACGCGTTCCCGCGCCGCGTCCCGGAAATCTTCATGCACGAAGTTCCAGAACTCCATGTCCATGAGCTGTTCCGTCGTGAATCCCGAAACCCGCGTCGCCGCGTGATTGGCATACACAATTCGCTCTCCGCGGATGACAATGATTGCATTGGGAGATGTCTCGATAAGGAGGCGAAACTTCCTTTCGCTCTCCCGCAAGGCATCCTCCGCCCTCTTGCGCTCGGTAATATCCTGGGCAAAGGAGCAGCTGAAGGGGTGATCGCCGAAGTCCAAGTAATTGACGGTGACTTCGACCGGGAGTGTGGTCCCGTCCTTGTGGCGGTGGACGGCTTCGAACTTCATGAACCCTTCGTCGCGAAGCTGCCGCCGGTATTCTATCCATGATTCCTCGGTGATGGCCGGCACGATATCGGCGAACCTCATGGAGCAGAGCTCTTCCCGGGTATAGCCGAGCATCCGTGCGCTGTATTCATTGGCATAGAGGATGCGCCCATCCTCCCGGCCCCGGTAGATCCCGATGGAGGCGTTGTCAACGATGAACTGACTCATACTAAGGGCTTCTTCGGCCTTCCTGCGCTCGGTGATGTCCCTGAATAATCCGACAAAAAAAGTCTTGCCGTGGAATTCAAGCTTGTTGGCCGAAAATTCGACCGGAAAGGTGAAGC
>CAZXMK010000374.1:0-2664 GCA_964641935.1 uncultured Syntrophaceae bacterium | reverse complement strand
CGCCGCTTCCGGCGATGATGACGGGGCTCTTGGCCGCCTGCAGGAGATCGACCGCCTTCGCCGCGTTTTCCCGGTCGACGGGGGCGGATGACAGGGAGGTCTTGACCTTCTTGACCTTTGCCATGTTCACCTCCGCATTCAGGACATCGCAGGGAAGCTCGAGGTAAACGGGGCCGGGCCGCCCGCTCATGGCCGCCCGGAACGCCATGTCGATGTATTCTGGAATCCGTTCGGGCACCTGGCAGACGAGCGCTTTTTTCACCATTGGCGCGATCACGGGCAGCTGGCTCATGTCCTGCAAGTCCAGCTTCTCTGCGCTCTCCATGCCGACACACCCGGAAATCAGGATGACCGGGGCGTTGGAGAGCCTGGCGCTGGCAATGCCCGACAGGGCATTCGTGAATCCCGGGCCGGCCGTGACCATGGCCACCGCCGGCTTTCTCGTCATGCGCGCCCACGCCTCGGCCATGAAGACCGCCGCCTGCTCGTGCCGTGTGTCGAAAATCGTGATTTTGGAGTTTTCGAGGTACTGATAAATGGGAGTGATGTGTCCGCCGCTGAGGGAAAAGATGTATTCTACGTCTCTGTCGATCAACGCCTCCGCCGCCAGTTGGCCGCCGATGGTCTTGCTCATGATGTTTCCTCCGTGGATGTATTGAATAGGCATCCCCGGGACCCGGCCTCCCCCGGGAAGGGGGCGGCCTTCCGGAATGCCCGGCTGTTTCATTTCAACCCGTTGTCATATTTCACAATTCCATGCACTGGCCGCCGTCGAGGTTGATGGCCTGCCCGGTGATGTACCGCGAGGCATCCGAGGCCAGGTAGGCGACGAGGTCCCCGGCGTCGCCCGGAAGCCCGATGAAGCCGAGAGGAATCGTCTTGCACATCTCCTTTTCCCGCTCCTCGATCGTCGTGTTGAAGAATTTCGCCTCCAGCCCGAAGCGCCACTTCTCCAGGTCCGTGGCGATCTGTCCCGGACAGATGGCATTGACCCGGATCCCGAGACCGCCCAGTTCCCTGGCCATGGTCTTGGTCAGCATGATGACGCCGGCCTTGGCCACGGCGTAGGCGCTGTTGAAGAGGGGGGGAACCTTGCCCGCCCGGGAGGCCGTGTTGATGATGGAGCCCGGCTTTCCGGTCATCATGGGAATGACGGCCCTGGACATGCGGAACACGGAGAAGAGATTGACGTCCACCGTGCGGATCCAGGCGTCCTCGTCATAGCTGAGGACGGTGTTCGGAACCCCGAAGGAGGCTCCGGCGTTGTTGCAGAGGATGTCGATGTGCTCGAAGCTTTCGCCGACCTTCCCGGCAAAGGCGGCGACGGACTCGCTGTTCATGACGTCCACGGCAACGGCCATGGTTTTCACGCCGTGCCTGCCAGCCAATTCCGCGGCGATGGCGTCCATCTCGTCGCTGGTTGCCGTCTTCAGAGGCTCATCCGGGTGAACGGCCTTCCCGAGATCGGCGATGACAATATTCGCGCCGCACGCTGCGAGCTTCGCTGCAATGGCATACCCGATGCCCGTCTTCTTTCCCGAACCGGTGACGATTGCTGTTTTGTCTTTTAAATCCGTATACATGACCAACCTCCATGATTTGAGGTAATCTTTGTTCTATGCACTGTTCGAATTTTGAATACCGTTCAATTTATGGCCTGTCAAGGGATTTTCTATGGACATGCAAAAAATATTTCCCAGGCTTGAACCCGGTCCGAAACGATCGGGCCGTTCGTTGCGGATCTGGTTATCCGCTCTTTTCCTTCCCGACCCGCCGCCGGGCCGCTTCGCCGTGCCGCCCGCTCAATTTGTACAGCCGGATGGCGGCCCCTTCGCGCCGGAAGCGAAGCGCCTGCCTTCCGTTGAATGGCAGGACGGGCAAGCCCGTTTATCCATCAGCCGATGCATGTCACGGAATCAGCATTCCTTAGGATCTCTTCCACTTTTTCCCTTGACATCCATAGGACACAAAGTTATTGGATAGTCGTCTCTTTCCTGATTCAAAAAAAGTTTCTAACTCCATACAAATCAAAGAAATTCAACGACGAAAGGGGGGATCCGATCGCCGGGAACGAAGTGCTGTCATTTGTTCATAGACAGGCGTGGCCATTTTCAATTCTATTAAACAACGTAGATCGGGGGGTTCGTGTAGATCTACACTGAAAAAGGAGGAGTATTAAAACATGGCCCAGCAGAAGATCGAGAACAAAGAGAAAGTATGGATGCCAACCCCGGTACAGCAGAAACTGAGAAACAAGACCATCACCGCAAAACAGTGGGCCGACATGGTCAAATCCGGCGACTGGATCAACCGCGGCGGTCCCGGAGCGGACACGTTTGTGACGATGGAGGCCCTGGCGCAGCGTCTCGGCGACGGCCCCGGGCAGGTGAATAACATCGAGATCTGGAACCAGGCCATCATGTGCGGCAACAATTTCTGCGCTGCCGCCGACATGGAGGGGAAACACCACGTCCTTCACGAGGCCTTCATTCTTCCCACCACCCGCGGGCTCATGACCAAGGGCTACAAGGCCGTCGACTGGAAGCACTGGGGCTGGGCCCTCGGCATGGACGCCGAATACGCCCGCTTCTACCGGAAAGACAAAGAGAAGCGCGCCATGGACTGGGGCGTCCAGGCCTGCGCGGTTCCCCAGGGCGGATACGT
>CAZXMK010000373.1:0-2672 GCA_964641935.1 uncultured Syntrophaceae bacterium | reverse complement strand
TCGCCGGCCCGATGTCGAGGCCCATCCAGTGGGAGTTCATCTCCTGGACCGGAACGATCTTCGTCTCCGCCTCGGCGCTCTTCTCCTCTGCGATCACGACGTCGATGGGCAAGTAGAACTTGACGCCCCGCTCCTTGGCCATGGCCAGGATCTCCTCGGCCTTGGGAATGAGCTCGTCCTCCACGATGGAGCGGCCGACGTTGTGCCCGAGTGCCTTGAGAAACGTGAAGGCCATGCCGCCGCCGACGATCATCTTGTCGACCTTCGTGGCGAGATTGCTCAGCGCGGCCAGCTTGTCGGAAACCTTGGAGCCGCCGACGATGAAAACGAAGGGCCGGGGCGGGTTGTCGATGACCTTCTGGAAGTAGTTCAGCTCCTTCTTGATGAGAAACCCGGCCCCGCACTCGGGGACGAAACGCGTGATGGCCACGTTGGAGGCGTGGCTCCGGTGGGCGTTCCCGAAGGCATCATCGATGTAGACATCCGCCAAGCCGGCCAGCTCGCGGGCGAAGGCCTCGTCGTTCTTTTCCTCTTCCGGGTGAAAGCGGAGGTTCTCCAGGAGAACGACGTCCCCCGGATTCATGCCGGCGACCAGTTGCCGGACGTCGTCGCCGATGCAGTCGCCGGCCATCTTCACCTGCTTTTCCAGGAGCCGGGACAGGCGCTTGGCCACCGGGGCCAGGCTGTACTGGGGGGCCCGCTTTCCCTTGGGGCGTCCCAGGTGGGACATGATAACAACCTTCGCGCCCTCGTCGAGGGCGTAGTTTATGGTGGGAAGGGTCGACCGGATCCGGATGTCGTCGGTGATGTTGCCCGACCCGTCGAGGGGTACGTTGTAATCGAACCGGAAGAGAACCCTTTTCCCTTTGAGATCCAGTGTATCGATGAATTTCACAGCTCCTCCTTGCCCATTTCACGCAGACGTGATAAAAGACAGCCGACTTCCGCGGAGAATCGCTGATTCTCCATAAAAAATCAGCTAGTTGGACGCGCTCCCGCCGATTGACCGGGACATATATATACCCCGAACCCTCCCCAGGTCAAGGCGGAAGTCGCCCGGACCCTCTGAACGGACATTGGTGTCTGTCACCGATCCAATACGAGAGAGAAGGAGACTGCAATGGCAACGGAAAAGAAGAGTCTGACGCAGCAGAAGATCGAGGCCTTTGAGGCCAGGCGCAGCGCCCTCCTGACCATGGGCGGAGAGGCGCTCATCAAGAAGCAGCACGACCTGGGCAAACTGACGGCCCGGGAGCGGCTGGACCGGTTCTTCGACAAGGGAACCTTCCAGGAGGTCCAGCTCTTCGTGAAGCACCGCTCCACCCTGTTCGGCCTGGACAAGAAAGAGATCAACGCCGACGGCGTCGTCACCGGCGTGGGCCAGGTCAACGGCCGCACCGTATTCGTAGCCGCCCAGGACTTCACCAGCTCCGGCGGAAGCCTCGGCGAGATGCACGCCAAGAAGATCTGGAAGGTCATGGACATGGCCGTCGACGCCCGGAAGCCCTTCGTGGCCCTGAACGACTCCGGCGGCGCCCGGATCCAGGAAGGCGTTCCCGCCCTGGACGGCTACGGCGGAATCTTCTACCGCAACACCATCGCCTCGGGCTACATCCCCCAGATCACGGCGATCATGGGCCCCACGGCGGGCGGCGCCGTCTATTCTCCGGCCCTCACCGACTGGGTCTTCATGGTCAAGAAATCCAGCTACATGTACATCACCGGCCCGGACGTCATCAAGGCCGTCATCGGCGAGGAAGTCAGCCATGACGACTTGGGCGGCGCCGTCGCCCACGCAACCAAGAGTGGTGTCTGCCACTTCGCCACGGAGAACGACGAGGACTGCATCGACAAGGTGAAGTTCCTCCTGTCCTTCCTCCCCGACAGCTGCCACAGCCCGTTGCCCTCGGTTTCCTGCACCGACACGCCGGATCGCCTCTGCCCCGAGCTGGACGGCATCATCCCCGACCGGGCAACCCGCGGCTACAACATGCGCAAGGTCGTCGAGGCCGTGGCCGATAACGGCGTCGTCTTCGAGCCCCACGAGATGTGGGCCAAGAACATGCTCGTGGCTTTCATCCGCATCATGGGCAAGACCGTCGGCGTCATCGCCAACAACCCCGGCTTCGGCGCCGGCGTGCTGGACGTCAACGCCTCCGACAAGGCCTCGCGGTTCATCCGCTTCTGCGACGCCTTCAACATCCCGCTCTTGACCTTCGCCGACGTGCCCGGCTACATGCCCGGAACGAACCAGGAATGGTCCGGCATCATCAGCCACGGGGCGAAGCTGCTCCACGCCTACTCCGAGGCGACGGTGCCCAAGCTGACCGTCGTGACCCGGAAGGACTACGGCGGAGCCTACATCGGCATGTGCAGCAAGTACCTGGGCGCCGACTACGTCATGGCCTGGCCCTCGGCGGAAATCGCCGTCATGGGCGCCGAGGGGGCCTGCAACATCATCTATCGCCGGGAGATCTCCAGCGCCGAAGATCCCGCAGGCAAGCGGAAGGAACTCGTCCAGGCCTACGAGGACCAGTTCAACAACCCCTACTTCGCCGCCAGCATGGGAATCATCGAGGAGGTCATCGCCCCCCGGGAGACCCGCCAGCGCGTGGCCCTGCTCCTGGATGCCTACAAGGACAAGACCCAGAGCCGGCTGGAGAAGAAGCACA
>CAZXMK010000372.1:0-2701 GCA_964641935.1 uncultured Syntrophaceae bacterium | reverse complement strand
CAGAGGGAAAGGGGGACCGGCTTGACAGGAAAGGAAAAGAAAGAAGGAAAAAAGGTAGGAGGAACGGACTTGAAATCCGTCGCTCTATCTCCCCAAAGAAGAGCCCCCCTCCTTCGAAAAGGAGAGGGGCTCGGGGAGGGGTGTGGCATCGCGTGCCCGCCGGAGGGCGGGCAGGGTGGTTTGATTCTGCCTAGGCGATGTCCATCGGGGTCGCCATGGGATCCACCCAGCCTTTTTCGATCTTCCGGGGGATCTTCTTTCCTTTAGCCTTCTCTTCTTTCCGTTTCATGGTTCCTTCTCCTTTCCTCTCTGCCTGTTCGCATTTTTTAACCGGCCGTTCCGCCGGCCTTATTTCCCAATGATGTGGGGATAGCAGGTAGGGTCCACCCACAGGCCGCCTCGCTTGACGGCCCTGCTGTACTTGTCCCGGATGGTTCTTCTCTGGATTTCTTTTCTCATCGTTTCCCGGCCCCTTGCCTCTTTCTTTTTTTTTCGGTTGCAGAATAACCGGTCCGGCGTGTCTGCGCCATCGGGAGAGCTCCGAAATCGGAAGAGGAAGGGGTGGGAATCTTGTCTCGGTAGGGAAGAAAAATCCGGATCGGTGTCCGTCCGATGAGGACCCGACAGGGTCCCCGCGATGCGGTCCGGACACCTGGAGGTTCATGGACAGGCACGCCCGGAAGGGATAAAGGCCGATCCCCCGCTGGGGCGCGGCCGGCTCCCGGCAGCTTCAGCCGACGAGCTTGTTCTGGACGGCGTAGAGGGTGATCTCGGCGTTGTTCTTCATCCTCATCTTTTCGAGAATATGAGTCCGATAGGTGCTGATCGTCTTCACGCTGAGGAACAGTTCGTCGGCGATGGCGGAAACGGTCTTGCCGGAGGCGATCATGAGCATCACCTGGTACTCCCGGTCCGACAGGAGCTCATGAGGCGGACGGGTCATGTCGGTGCCGAGAAACTCCGTGAGGCGCTCCCCCAGGGTGGCGCTGATGTATTTCCCTCCCTCCGCGACCTTCCGGATGGCCGAGATCAGCTCGTTGGGCGCACTGGCCTTGGTCAGATAGCCCGAGGCGCCTGCCCGGAGGGCCCGGATAGCGTACTGTTCCTCTGGATACATGCTCAGGATCAGGACGGGCAGCTTCGGCTTTTCGTCCTTCAGGTCTTTCAGGACTTCCAGTCCGCTCCGGCCGGGCATCGATATATCCAGGAGGACCACGTCGTGCTCCTTCTTCCGGACGCAGGCCATGACCTCCTGACCGTTTCCCGCCTCGTCGGTCACCTCCATGTCGGGCGTCTCCGACAGGACCTGCTTGAAACCGGCCCTCACGATGGGATGATCGTCGGCAATGAGGATGCGGATTTTCTTCATGGTGTATCTCCTCTGCTCTCATAAGGAATTCGAACCTTGACGGTTGTTCCCTTCCCTTTTTGCCCGTTGATGGCCACGTCCCCGCCCCAGTACAAAACCCGCTCGCGGATCCCCAGGAGGCCGAAGGAATCGGGTTTGGCCATCTGCTCCTCCGTAATTCCCCTCCCGTTGTCCTTCACGGTCAGCCGGACCTCCCCGTTGACCAGCTTCAGCGAGACCTGGACCCGCTTGGCCTCGGCGTGGCGCCAGATATTCGTCAGGGTCTCCTGGAAGATGCGGAAGACCGCCGTGGACAGGTCCGGATTCAACTGCATGTCCTCGGGCTCCACCTTGACGCGGCAGTGAATTCCCGTCCGCTTGGTGAACTCGCTCGCCTGCCACTCGATCGCAACCGGGAGTCCCAGGTGGTCCAGCATGCCCGGGCGGAGATCCATGTAGATCCGCTTCAGGGTCTTCATGGTCATGTCCACGAGGCCCGACATGGCGTCGATCCGCTCCCTGATCTCGTGCTGATCCTCAGGAACCTTGCGGTTCAACAGGACGATGTCCGTGTTGAGGGCCGTGAGCAGCTGTCCCAGCTCGTCGTGGAGTTCCCGGGCAATGCGGGTCCTTTCCTTTTCCCGGACCGACTGCAGGTGGGCGGACAGGTTCCGCATCTGCTGGCGCGACCGTTCCAGTTCTGCCTCGGCCCGCTTCCGTTCTGTAATGTCCTCGTAGGTGATGACGATCCGTTTTTCCTGAAGGCTCTCCCCTGTCCGGGAGGCACTGACCAGGCAGTCGATATCGGTCCCGTCCTTCTTGCGGCAGGGAAACTCGACGCTCACGGTCCGCTTTTTTTCAAGCGTGTTGTAGAGGATCTCCGCGATGGCCTCGTAATCGGCGTCGGTCCGGTAGAGGATGCGGCTGCTCATGCCGACTATGTCCCTGGCCCTCCAGCCGAAGACGGCCTGGACGCCGTCATTTGCGAAGATCACCCGTCGATCCTGCAGGCCGATCACGGCGTGGGGGATGGCTTCCAGGATCGAGGCCTCCAGAGCCTCCAGTTTCGCGAGCTTGTCCCGGGCCGCACTCTGTTCCGTGATGTCCATGGAGTTGCCCAGAACGGCCCGCCGCCCCCGGTAAAGGATGAAGGTGACCGTCTCCATGATCCACCGGATCCGGCCGTCTTTCGTGATGATCCGGAATTCATGTGGGGATTTGCGGTCGCCATGAAGCATCTGGTGCGAGTTTTCCCTCACCTTGAAGCGGTCTTCCGGGTGAACGAGCTGCATCGAGTTCATACCCGTCAGCTCCTTCTGGCTGTACCCGGCGTAGCCGGCGGCGTTCTCGTTG
>CAZXMK010000371.1:0-2732 GCA_964641935.1 uncultured Syntrophaceae bacterium | reverse complement strand
TTCTCCAGGATCCGGAAGGCCTCGCGGACCGTTCCCTGGCTGACCCCGAGTTCGCTCGCGATTTTTGTCTCAATCAGGCGCTCGCCCGGGAGAAACTCCTTGCGGATGATCCGCCCGCTGATGACGTCGGCGGCTTTCTGGGATAGATTTTCCGTCTTGATTTTATACATGGTTGCATGCCCTCCGGCTCCTTGCCGGCATAGAGAATTGCAATGGAGATACCCCTTGACAGGCTTATTGATTATTGATAATCGATAAACGCATTTAACAGGGAATCCATCCACTGTCAAGAAGAAGCTCGGGAGACGCACCGACCGGCACGGCTGAAAGGATTTTCTCCACGAGAGACAGCGGATGCAGGATGCCCCGGGCCGCATAGCGCAGCCTGCCGATGGATGCAATTTACAGGCTGGAGGTCGTCGATGGCAAGCAAATACAAGGGTTACATGGGAAAGATTCTGGACGTCGATCTTACAACGGGGAAGATCGGCACCTATGACCTGTCCGACCGGGACCGGGAGCGCTTTGTCGGCGGCCGCTTCATCTCCACGAAGATCCTCTGGGACGAGCTGAAACCGGGCGTGGATCCGCTGTCGCCCGAGAATGTCCTGATCGTCATGACCTCCCCCCTGACCGGGACGGGGGCTCCGTCCTCCAGCCGGTACGACATCTCCGCCAAGAGCCCCCAGACCGGGACCATCGGACATTCCAACAGCGGCGGCCATTTCGGGATCCACCTGAAGAGGGCGGGATGGGACGGCGCCGTCATCCGCGGCAGGGCCGGGAGCCCGGTCTACCTCGACATCGACGAGGACAGGGTGACGATCAGGGACGCGTCGCACCTCTGGGGGATGGATACGGAAGAGGCCAAGGAGAAGATGGGAGACAGGAGGGCCGGCAAGATGGTGATCGGGCCCGCCGGCGAAAATCTCGTCAAGTACGCCATCGTCATCTCCCAGGACCGCAGCCACGGCCGCTCGGGCATGGGCGCCGTCATGGGGTCGAAGAACCTGAAGGGAATCGTCGCCAGAGGGAACCGGAAGATCGAGCTCCACGACCCGGAGGCGTTCAAGACCCTGATCAAGCAGTGGATCGACATGCTGAAGGGGCACCCCGCGACGGGGGATTTCGCCCCCCGGTACGGGACGTCGGGCTTCCTTAAGAGCATCTCCGACCACAACGCCCTCCCGACGAAGAACTTTTCCTCCGGGACCTTCAAGGATGCCCACATGCTGACGGGGCAGACCCTGGCGGAGACCCGGCTCGTCAAGAACGCCGGCTGCCAGTCCTGTCCCATCCGCTGCGCCCGGGTGGTCAACCTCGACGGCCGCGAGATCAAGGGGCCGGAGTACGAGGTCCTGTGCCTGCTGGGGTCGAACCTGCTCATCAACGACATGGACGCCATCATCCGCTGGAACTATGAGCTGGACCTCCTGGGCCTCGACACGATCTCCGCGGGGACGGTCCTGGGCTTCGCCGCGGAGCTGAACGAGAAGGGCCTCTGGAAGAACGGGATCGAGTTCGGGAGGAAGGACAACATCTCTGCAATCATCCGGTCCATCGCCGCCCGCGAGGGCATCGGCGACGACCTGGCGGAGGGCGTCCGCTCCCTGTCGAAGAAGTACGGAGGGGAGGATTTCGCCCCCCACTCCAAGGGAATGGAGATGGCCGCCTACGAGCCCCGGGGCGCCGTGGGGCACGGTCTCGGCTACGCGACGGCGAACCGCGGTGCCTGCCACCTGGACGGCGGATACATGATCTATTTCGAGGCCACCGGCCCTGCCATCCTCAACCCGTACGACTACCGCTCGAAGCCGGGATACACCATCCTGGATCAGAACCTCCTGGCCTCCATCAGTGCCGGCGGAAACTGCCTGTTCACGAGCTGGACGATCCTTCCCGCCTTCCTTTTCAGGATTGCGAACTCGAGGCTCGTCAGTTGGCTGGTGACGCAGATCCTGACCTATTCCTGGGCCGCCGTCGAGCTGACCCTGAAGTTGCCTCCTTCCCTCATGCGCTACCATCTCCCCATGCTCCCCCACACGAAGGCCCTGGAGACGGCCACGGGCATGGAGATGGATTTCGGGCGCTTCATGCGGATGGGCGAGCGCGGCTTCACCATGGAGCGGCTCTACAACATCCGTGAGGGGTTCACCGCGAAGGACGACCGGCTGGCCAAGCGGTTCACCCACGAGGAGCAGATCCCCGGCAGGAAGAAGACCGTGGTCCCCCTGGCGAAGATGCTGCCCCGATATTACCGCCTCCGGGGATGGGATGAAAACGGCGTTCCGACCCGCCGGACGGTGGAGAAGCTTGATCTTGAATTTACAAATGCCGACCCGAAGGGCCGGCGGGTGCAAACGGGCAAGGAGATCGGCGGACTGTCGATTGCGGATGTCCCTGAAAGCGGGAAGACCGGGGCATAGAACGACTGCCGGTCCGGAGGGTGCGCCGCGATCACCGGCCGATGCCGGGGTCTCGGGACTGCGCCGCCGGGAGCGCCGGGGAAGGGGAGACGGCCATGAAGGGATTTGTTTTTCTGACAGGATGGATGAATGTCCTCGGGGGAATCCTCTTTGCCGTGCCGGGCGCGCTCGCGCTGGCGGGCATCGAGACGCCGGCGAACCGCTTCTGGCTCCTGCTGCCGGCCCTGTTCCTCGCTTTTCTGGGGATCATCCTGGTGTATTCGTCCCGGGACCTGGCGAACCGCGCCCCCATCGTGTTCTGGGACG
>CAZXMK010000370.1:0-2732 GCA_964641935.1 uncultured Syntrophaceae bacterium | reverse complement strand
TCCTGGCCGGCGGGTGCGAGGCGGGGATTTTCTGACGGATCCGGCGGGCCTGCCCGCAAACCCGGTAGTCACGTAAGGCAGACCCGCGAAAGGCGCGCCACGTTCTCGTCCTCCCCCATGGCGATGAGCTTATCCCCCCGTTCGATCACGTAGGTCGCCAACGGGTTGAAGATCATTCTCCCCGACTCTTTCTTGACCGCCACGATGATGAGTCCGTACTTCAGGCGGATCTCCGAATCCTCCAGCGTCTTGCCGATGATGGACGAGCCCTCGCAGACGTTCATCTCCTCCATGCGCAGCTCCAGGCTGGCCCGGTTGGTCGTGATCTCGATGAAGTCCAGCATCGCGGGCCGCAGGATGGCCATGGACATCCGCATGCCCCCGAAGGTGTAGGGGGACATGACCCGGTCGGCCCCGGCCCGCAGGAGGCGGTGCTCAGAGGCCTCGTCCTCGGAGCGGGAGAGGATCCAGACGTTTGGGTTGAGTTCCTTGGAGGTCAGGATCACGTAAAGGTTTTCGGCGTCCGAGGGCAGCACGCAGACAACCCCCTTGGCCCGCTTCACCCCCGCTTCGATGAGGCACTTGTCCTGGGTGGCGTCGCCTTTGCAATAGACGAATCCCTCTTCGGCGATTCGCTCGATTACCTCGGCGCTGCTGTCGATCACGACGAAGGGGACCTTTTCCGCCTTCAGCTCCCTGCCGATGAGGTGCCCGATCCGCCCGCAGCCGCAGATGATGTAGTGATTGCTCATTTTTCCGATCATTTTTTCCAGCCTTCCTCTCCCGAGAATGATCCGAAGCCTTCCCTCCACCATGTTCTGAGCCAGGAGTCCCACGGTGTAGAACATCGTTCCCACGCCGAGCAGGATCAGAACGATGGTGAACAGCCGTCCCTGCAGGGTGCGGGGCATGAAGTCGCCGTAGCCGACCGTCGAGATCGTGACGATGGTGGCGTAGAATGAATCCAGGATCTCCCAGCCCTCGGTGGCGTGGTACCCGAGTGTGCCCATCAGAATGAGGATGACGAGACCCGTGGCGGCGATCCTGAGTTGGTGGCTGAACATGATTCGAATCGTTCCCCGATGAAACGGCCTGCGTTGCGGGCATCGGGTACCCCGGCTCATGGGAGCCGGAATGCCCGATCGACCAGGGCGGAAACCGGCGCAGCTTCGGGATGCCCCCTACTGCACCGGGAAGACGTAGGGCAGGAGCTCCGAGACCGTCACCGTCCGGTATCCGCCGCTCCCGTCCTCGATCAGCACCAGGGTCTCCCCGCCGAACTCATAGAGAAGCTGTCGCTCCTCCGCCGTCGGGGCGGCCAGTTTGTCGCCCGGCTGGAGGTTCACCGCCGCCCGGAACCGGGTCTCACCGGCGGCTACGGCGTTGTGGACGGCTACGGACAGGGCCGTCTCCGTGTAGGGGAAGATGCCGTTTTCGATGTTGCAGCCGGTGTAGACATTGCCCGAGGCCATCAGGACGGCCGCTCCCACGGGGAAATTCGAGTAGGGCGCGTAGGCGAAGCGGGAGGCCTGCCGGGCGCTGTCCCGGAGCCTCTTCATCTCGGCCGCCGAGAGCTCCTCCACGAACCAGCGGCGGTAGATCTTCTCGTACGTTCCGTCCGTGCGGATCCGGAAGAGACCCTCGTTAAGCCAGGAGAGCAGTTCCCGGTCGGTCTTCCGGACGGCGAAATAGAGGGAGGAGACCATCACGGGCGTACTCAGGGGGTGAATGTTTTTGAGGCCGTGCTTCTTCATGTTGTAGAAGGCGGTTTTTTCCGAGCCGATGAAGGCCTCCGCCCCCCCCTTCGAGAGGGCCAGCAGGGCGCTGGTTTCCGTGTCGAACAGGACCGTTTTGATTCCCTTTTCCTCCGCCAGGCCGACATAGAGCGACCCCTTCTGGGTTGCGGCCTTGTGATTCTTGAGATCGGCGGGAATCCGCCAGGGCTTTCCCGCCGCCGTGAAGAGGCTGACCTTGAACTCCGTCAGGGGCAGGTTCGGGAACAGGTAGCGATCCTTCCGCTCTCCCGTTTTCTTCATTCCCGAGGTCACGTGGACCTTCCCGGTATCGAGATCTTTCTGCGCCTTCTCCCACTGCATGGGTTTGAGGACCAGCTTCACATCCCGCCCCCGGAGGACGGCCTCCAGGATGTCGATGTCGAAGCCCCTCGGCCGGCCTTCTTCGAGATAGGTGTACGGGGGATAGTCCTCGTCGAACGCATAGACGACCTCCCGGGGAGCCGCCGTGGCGGATGTCCCGCCGAGGAGGACCCAGAGAGCCATAAGAAGGGCCGCCAGCATCGGGCAAGCGGAAGCCGGAGGCGTCGGTTCAGGGAAGCGGAGCCGTGGTCTCAATGCGTGAATCATCGTGTTCCTCCTTTATCGGCGGCCCTCCCGGACGAAATCGCCGTCCGCCGGTTCAGGGAACCGGGTTTTCCGCCGCTCTATTGGTGAAGGGGTTTGTTTTTCCTGTCAAGGGCAAAGGCGCGTCGGAGCGGTTTTTCCGGAGAACGAACCGGCCCGTCCGGAGGGCGGACCGCCGGCCGGACTCCGGGGCTCGCCGGCCGTGATTTTCCTCTGAAAAAAAGTTGACGGCCGGGGAAAAACTCCATATGCTTCCCCACGTTTCGTCCTTTCCCTCGGCGGGGACGCGGCGGGTCCGACGGAGCTGACCGGAACGGGTTGGTTCCTGTTCCGGTGAGCCCGTCGAACCGGGCGCACCGTGCCTCTGGTTTT
>CAZXMK010000369.1:0-2740 GCA_964641935.1 uncultured Syntrophaceae bacterium | reverse complement strand
GATCCCCGCCAGCCGGGTGCCGGTCATCCGCTCGCGGAAGATCAGCGCCGCGAAGAGGGCTATGAAGACCGGGTTGTTCGCCACGATGAGGGACGCCCGGCCGGCGGTCACGGTCTTCAGTCCCTGGAAGAAAAAGAAGTTGTAGCCGAAGACCCCCGTCAGGCCCAGGAGGACGACCCAGAAGACCTGGCGGCCGCGAATCCGGAGCCCCGGGCCTTCCCGATGAAAGACCAAGGGGACCAGGAGAAGACTGGCGGCAAAGAAGCGCAGGAACGACCCGGCAAAGGGCCCCGCCTCCCGGGCGGCTACGCGGGCGGCGACGAAGGTCCCGCCCCACAGGACCGCCGTCAGGAAAAGCCGCAGGTAAACGCCCCTGTTCACGGCGGGCGGGCTTTGCGGATCTATCATTCCGCCGCCCCCCACCCCTCCGGCGGCGTCCATCCTGCCAGGGCGTCCCGGTACTCCCTCCGGAGCAGGTCCCCGGAAACGCCGTGCTCGATGAAGCCCCAGGGCAGGATCTCATCGGGTTCCTTCCGGCGGTAGACGTAGAAATCCGGGTTGACGTTCACCGCCTTCAGCGACTCCGTCCAGTTTCCGCCGGAGCGGTGGACCATGAGGAGAATGTCCGCGACACGGCGGTCCCCGAGGGACAGGAGAGCCTGGATGTAGTTCCACTTCGGCAGGTCCGAGAGCACCGTCACCGACCGCTCGCGGCGGAAGGCCTGGACGATGCGCCGGATCCGTTTCTGGACGGACCGGACGTCCTCCAGGGGATGCCACTGGAAGGGCGTCGCCGGCTTGGGGATGAACTGGTTGAGGCTCAGGGTGAGGCGGCGGAACGACCGCTTTCCCTGCGAAGACGCCAGGGCACGATGCTGCACCGCCCGGGTCAGCGCGATGATTCCCTCTATGTCCTCGTCCGTCTCGGTGGGAAGGCCCGTCATGAAGTAGAGGCGGAGGTTGGCAATGCCCCGGGCGACGAGCACCTCCGCGGCCTCCAGGACCTGCTCCTCGTCGATGCCCTTCCGGATCACGTTCCGCAGGCGCTGCGTCCCCGCCTCCGGCGCCAGGGAGACCGTCTCCACCCCGGACCGTGCCAGGAGGTCTGCCATCTCCCCGTCCAGGCGGTCCAGGCGGAGGGAGCCGATCGCCGCCCGGCCTCCCCGCTCCAGGACGGTCCGGCAGAGAATCCGCAGGTCCGGGTGGTCCGAGACGGCGGTCCCCAGGAGTCCGATCTTCCGGCCCTTTTTGATGCCCCGCTCGATGGAGGGCAGCAGCGTTTCGGCCGATCGAAAACGCGGCGGACGATAGAGATATCCGGCGGCGCAGAAGCGGCACCCCC
This sequence comes from uncultured Syntrophaceae bacterium, assembly GCA_964641935.1. Lineage (GTDB taxonomy): Bacteria > Desulfobacterota > Syntrophia > Syntrophales > PHBD01 > PHBD01. Next base: position 1,398 of record CAZXMK010000369.1, on the reverse strand, counting down.
GGCCGCAGCCCCGGCTCACCTCAGTGAGGAACATTTCCCCGAATTCCGTCCCGGCGGTGGAGATGACCTGCTCCGTGGCGAACCGGCTGATATCCCGGACTCGCCGCACGGTCACGCGTCCGGGATAACCGGAGTGAAGGGGCTCCGTCGCCGCGATCCGGGAATCGGGATCGTAGCGGGCCTGCCAGAGGGAGGGCACATAGGCCCCGGGGATCTCCTCCTGGATCTTCCGGAGGGTCTCCTCCCGGGACAGGCGATGGTGACGGGCCTCCCCGTAGGCATCCATGAACTCCCGGAGCATCTCCTCTCCCTCCCCGAGGAGGAACAGGTCGAAGAACCGAGCCAGCGGCTCCGGGTTGAGGGTGAGGGCGACCCCGCCCCCGACGACGATGGGATCACGGTCCCCCCGCTGGGAAGCGGAAAGGGGGATCCGTGCCATTTCGAGGATTGAGAGGATGTTGGGGTAGTCGTTCTCGAAGGAGACGGAAAAGGCCAGGAGGTCGAAATCCGCGAGGGGGCGCTGCGACTCCAGGCTGAAAAGGGGGATGGACCCCGGGGAGAAGAAACCCTCGTCCCCGGGGTCGGGAAGAAATGTCCGTTCGCAGATCCAGTCCGGACGCTCGTTCAGGAGCGCATAGACAACCTGGTAGCCCAGGTTCGACATGCCCGTCCGGTAGGCGTTGGGGTAGGCCAGGCAGACGGTGGCCGCCTCCGTCCAGGCCTTTCGGATCGCCCCTTCTTCGCCGTCCGTCAGACGGGCGTATTTCTGCTTCAGTGTCCAGGAGTTCATACCGGGTTCCGTTCCCTTGTACCAGATTGTCCCGGGGAACTCAAAACCCGGAGGGGGAATGTCCTCCTGTTTTTCAGTCCGCCTGCCGCCTCAGGAAGGCCGGCCTTTCCAGGTCGTCATTGTCGTCGATCAAGCCGAGCTTCACGACCTTCATGCTCTCCAGGGGAACCTGCTTCCGCTTCCAGGCCGGCACCAGGAGAGGATCCTCACCCGCCGAGGCGCCCAGGTTGATCCCCGGTAGGGGCAGCCGCTTTTTCCCCATGGATCCGTCGAACCCGGTGGCAATGAGGGTGATCCGGATCTCGTCCTTCAGGTTCTCGTCGATGACGATCCCGAAGATGATGTTGGCGTCCTCGTGGGCCTCCGACTGGATCAGGGTGGACGCCTCGTTCACCTCGAAGAGGGTGATGTCCGGGCTGCCCGTGATGTTCAGCAGGATTCCCTGGGCGCCCTGGATCGTGTTGTCCTCTAGGAGCGGCGACGAGATGGCCTTCTGGGCCGCCTCCACCGCCCTGCTCTCCCCGTTGGCCGTTCCTGTTCCCATGAGGGCCATCCCCATCCCGGACATGATGTTCTTCACGTCGGCGAAATCCAGGTTGATGAGGCCC
>CAZXMK010000368.1:0-2744 GCA_964641935.1 uncultured Syntrophaceae bacterium | reverse complement strand
GAAGCTCATGGCAATCCGGTGGTCGTTGTAGGTCTCGATCTCGGCGCCCCGGGGCCGCCCCCCCTCGATGATCAGGCCGTCGGGCGTCTCCTCGGCGGAGACGCCGGTCTTCTTCAACTCCACCGCCAGCGCCGCCAGGCGGTCGCTTTCCTTCACCCGCAGGTGCGCGACTCCGGTGATCGCCGTGCGTCCCGGCCGCAGGGCCGCAAGCACGGCCAGGGTCGGAACCATGTCGGGCATGTTCCCGAGATCGAAGACACGATCCCCGTTCGCAAGGGCCCCGCCCGCAACCTCCACCTCGCCTTCTCCGCGCCGGACCGTGCAGCCGAGCTCCTCCAGGATGTCCAGAATGCCGATGTCTCCCTGCCGGGTACGGGGGTTGATGCGTTCCACCCGGACGGTTCCCCCCGTGACCGCGGCGGCCAGGAAGAAATAGGACGCACTGGAGACGTCCCCCTCTACAGAATAAGTTCCACCGGTATATCGCTGTCCATGGGGAACGACGAACAAGCGTGCGTTTTCGCGACGGACCTCGACGCCGAACCGCCGCATGGTCTCCACCGTGACGTCCACATACGGCAGCGATGGAACATGCCCTTCCAGAACCACGGTCACGTCCGCGGAAGCGTAAGGGGCGCTGATGAGCAGGGACGAAACGTACTGGCTGCTGTCCAGATCCTTCAGCACGACCCGGCCGCCCGGCAGTCCACGGCCCCGCACCGTAACGGGGGGACACCCCCGGTCCCCTTCGGTTGCGATGTCGACGCCCAGCGCGACCAGGGCCTCCCGGAGGGGGCCGACGGGACGCTCGCGAAGGCGGCGGTCCCCCGTCAGCGTGAAGGTCCCGTTCCCGAGGGCGACCACGGAGGTCAGGAGCCGCATGGCCGTTCCGTTGTTTCCCAGGAAAAGGGCACTCCCGGGCGGGGTAATCGTCCCTCCCGTGCCGGTGACGACCAGATCCTCCCCTTCCCACCGGATCCCGGCCCCGAGGGAGCGAAGGGCCTGCACGAGGCGAACGGAGTCCTCCGCATCCAGGGCGTTCCGGAGAACGGACCGTCCTCCCGCCAGGGCGGCCATGATCAGGGCCCGCTGGGTGTAACTCTTCGATCCCGGAGTCGCGACGGTTGCCCGGAGAGGACCGGCGGGTTCAATGCGTTTCATCGTTTTCAAGCTCCTTTTCCACGATCCGCCGCATGGTCTCCCGGGGCGGCTCCAGGCCCGTCCAGAGACGAATCTGCTCCGCACCCTGGTTCACGAACATGCCGACCCCCGACCGGGCGGAGCATCCCGCAGCCTCGGCCTCCCGGAGCAGCCGGGTCCGGAGGGGCCGATAGACCAGGTCCACCACGCGGGGAATCCGCGCGAGCAGGGCCGCGTCCACCGGCGTACCCTCCACGTCCGGAACCATCCCGACCGGTGTGGCGTTGATCAGGCACCCCGCTTCGATCCTGCCCAGATCCCCCGGCGAACAGGAAGTGCAGCCGAAGGCGGAGGCCAGGGCCTCGCGGCCCTTCTCCGACCTTCCCGCCACGACGGGTTTTCCGCCTTCCAGGATGACCGCATAGACGGCGGCACGGGCCGCCCCGCCGGTCCCAAGGACCGCGACGGTTGTTCCCCGCAGGTCCGTCCAGTCTTGAAGGTCCCTGGCCAGGCCGTGCCCGTCGGTGTTGTGACCCACCCAGCGGCCGTCCTCGCAGCAGACCGTGTTCACCGCGCCCACCGCCAGGGCCTCGCCGGCCACCTCGTCGAGGAAAGGGATGATGGCCTGTTTGAAGGGAATGGTCACGGCGATCCCCTTCACGCCCGACTCCCGGAGCTCCCGGAGAGCCGCTTCCAGGTCCGTCACGCAGAGCGCCTCGAAACAGGCGTCGATCCCCAGTACCCGGTATGCCCCGTTGTGCATCTGCGGGGACAGGCTCTGGCGGACGGGGTTCCCGATCAGGACGAAGCGCTTACCGTTCCTCATCCGCCCATCCTCCTCCCAGCAGCTTCAGCATCCGCCGCATCTCCCCGACGGCCAACTGGCCCGGTGCGGTCTCTTCGCCCTCCTCCAGGGAGGCATACGTCAGAAAGGAACCCAGGAGCGGCGCCATGACCCTGCTGATCCGCCCCGCCTCGCCCATGCAGAAGGCGATCATCCTCTGCCCGCATTCCCGTGCCCGAGGCAAAAGGCTGAGAACCCGGAGGTTGTCTTCCGGACGCTTTGCGAAGGGAACCAGTTTGATCACCGGCATGCCTTCGCGCATCAAACTCTTCAGAAGGTCCACCAGCGCCTCCTCTCCAGGGGTTCCCACCGGCAGGTGACAGGACAGGATCGCCTCCGCGGCATGGCTGTTCCCGGCGATGGAATCGAGGAGAACCCTCCGCAGAGACGGCTCGGTCCTCGCTTCCACGTCGACGTAATCCGCCCCCAGGGCGGCGGCCTCCATCAGAAGCGCGATCCGCCTGTCTTCCGACCCCTCGAAGCGTCCTCCTTCTTCCCGATGCCGGTTCGTGACGACGATCTTCCCCGCCTTCGCGGCCAGGAGTCTCGGCAGGTCCGGATCGGCCATGCCGTCGAGCCTGAGCTCCACGATGCCGGCCATGGCATAGGCCCGCTCCATCTTTGTCAGGGCCGCCTCCGTCGAGGCGGCATTCACGGGAATGCAGATCACGGCTGTTCGTCCCCCCGGGGCTAGGACCCGAGAATCTTCCAAAAAGCGGTCTGCTTCGCCAGCGCTTCCAGGCACCGCTTCGGCTTGGCC
>CAZXMK010000367.1:0-2744 GCA_964641935.1 uncultured Syntrophaceae bacterium | reverse complement strand
GGATGTAGACGGGCTTCTTGATGTAGCCGGCCTGGATCAGGAAGGCCACGTTGTTCACCATGCCCGCATCGTAGATCTCGAACTCGGGCTTCGTGTTGTTTTCATTGAAGACCGCGCAGTACTCACGCAGGGTCTTGAAGGTATTGGTGAAGATGAAGTCTTCCGTCATGCCCAGCATGATCTTTTCCCACTCGTGCTTCCACTCCTTGTAGCGCGTCACCATCGGGAAGAGCCCCCAGTTCATGGATCCGGCGTTGCAGGAGGCCAGCTCGGGCTTGTATGCCGTAACCGGAGCGACTCGCTGCTCCAGGGTCATGCCGGCTCCACCGCCGGTGGTGATGCAGACGACGGCGTTGCAGCGGCTCTTGATGCTGGTGATGATTTCCTTCATCAGGTTGATGTCCGGGGAAGGAAGCCCGTTTTCCGGATTGCGGGCGTGGACGTGGACCACCGCCGCCCCCGCCTCGTAGGCCCGGACGGCCTCGTCGGCGATCTGCTGGGGTGTGATGGGTAGGTAGTCCGACATGGTCGGGGTGTGGATGCTGCCCGTGATGGCGCAGGTAATGACCGCTTTTTCTTTCATGTTTTGAGACTCCTTTCCTTCATTTGCAGACTCTATGGCGCAAACGCTTCTACTCGGGCAGCTGTGTCAGTTGAAACAGGGACAGATTCCCGAATTCCGCCTTGTATTTTCCCTGTTCAATTCCCTTGACGGTGGCTACGACCGTGTCGTTGATCGGCGTCGGCACGCCCGTCTTCCGGCCGTTTTCGCAGACGACGCCGTTGATGGCGTCGATTTCCGTCTTCAGCCCCTTCTCGATATCCTGGAGCATGCTGGCCTTCAGAAGCCGGTGGGGACCGAAGACCATCTTGTAGATCCCGGCGCGTGCCGCCATTTCGGCCTGGGTCTGGAAGGCCAGGATGTTCAGGTCCGCTCCCTGGATCTTCTCGAGGGTCACGCCCAGCTTGCGGGTGACGGCGATGGTCTCGTTGCCGATCAGCGCAACGCAGGCCAGGGCCTTTTCATTGTCGAGAACGTCTCCGAACGTGCAGCCCAGGGAGGCGGACATGCCGCTCAGGGTTGCGTTGATTAGGAGTTTCGACCACCGGATGCCCGGCAGGTTCGTTGTGATCTCCGTCGGGCAGATTTTCTCCAGCACGGCCGCCACGGCCTTGGTTCGATCCTTGATCGTTCCGTCCAGTTCCCCAAGGTCCAGGGTCATCTTGTCGGATTCGGACGTCAGCTCCGACACGCCGGGACGAAGCCAGGTGGCTCCCCAGCCGACGGCGCAGCCCATGACCTTTTCCCGCCCGACATAGGCCGCCACGGCTTCCTCGGGCACACCGTTCTGGAGCGTGCACACGATGCTGTCCTTGTGAAGATGCGGAACGAGGGCCTTCAGGGCCGACTCGTTGTATGTCTGCTTGACCAGGTACAGCACAAGGTCGTACGTGCCCGACATCGCGTCCGGCGTGATCGCCTTGACGGGTACGGTGAGGTCCATCTTGCCTGCAATGGTCGCTCCGTTCTTGCTCAGGGCCTCGACGTGTTCTTTGTTGGCGTCGATGAGAACAACGTCTCCCCCGTTCTTCGTAATCAGTGCCCCGGAGATGGTTCCCAGGGACCCTGCTCCCAGTATTGCCACTTTCATGTCGACACCTCGCGATCTCCTGCTTTTCGGCAGGCATGTTTCTCTGGATTGGCGGATCCTGCCTCCCCCCGCAACATGGAATTGCCCGGGGGGATGTTCTGCCGTCCGCTGGAACGGCCTCCTGGGGCCGCCCTGCAGCGGCCCCGCGGAAGGCCGTTTCCCGGAGGCATTCTTCCTTTTCCCGCTGTCTGCCCGCCGGGATCCGGCGGATGAACGGGCGGGATTGAATTCTGTTGTTCCTTACAGCTTTCCGTGGAACCGGAGCAGGGCCAGCAGCCCATCGTCCCGCCAGCGGGCGACTTCTTCGCTGGTCTGTCCCTGTTCCGCCGGCCGGTTGGCCATTTCCTGGAGTACGCCCTCATGGGCTGCGTCCAGCCAGTTCTCCGGCCACTTCTTCCAGTCCGCCATGTCTTCCCACCACCACTCCACGGTGGGACCGATATGGTGCATGACGCCTTTGAGCCCGAAGGGGCCCCCGGCCAGGTGGTAGATCATGTTGGGCCCCATGAGCCCGTAACGGAGTCCGGGACCGAAGGTGACGCACTTGTCCACGTCCTCCACGGAGCACACGCCGCGGACCACTAAGTCCACTGCTTCCCGGTAAAGGGCCACGGAGAGGCGGTTGGCGATGAACCCCAAAGCCTCCTTCCGGAGGACGACGGGCTCCTTGCCGAGGGCTTTGTAGAAGGCGACGGCAGTCTCGACGGCCGCCTCGGACGTCTTTTCCCCCTTTCCGATTTCCACGAGGGGAATCAGGTGGGGGGGGTTGTAGGGGTGAGCCCCGAGGCAGCGCTCCGGGTGGGCCGATCCCTTGGCGATCTCCGTGATCAGGAGACCCGACGTACTGGAGGCAAAAACCGCCTCCGCCGGGGCGTGGCGGTCCACTTCGGCCAGCAGGGCCTGTTTCACTTCATATCGCTCCGGGGACGCCTCCTGGATGAACTGGACGTCCGCTACGGCCTCTGCAAGATCGGTCGTGTATTTGGCAAGACCCATGGCGACGTGCGCCTTGTCTGCCGACAGGATGTTCCGCTTCACCAGGAAGTCGAAACCCGCCGCGATCCGGTTCCGGGCGTTCTGCAGGGCCTCTTC
>CAZXMK010000366.1:0-2757 GCA_964641935.1 uncultured Syntrophaceae bacterium | reverse complement strand
ACCAACGGCCTGATCCGCGTGCCCCGGGACCGCTTCCCCGGAATGCTGGTGGGAATCTCCCTCTGGGGAGACGAAGAGGACGAGAAGGCCCTCCGGGGGCGGGACGTATTCAGCATTTCGCGCAAAAATTACGAGGGGGACAGCCACGCCTATTACTTGTACACCATCACCCCGAAACAGATCGGCCGGACGGAGAAGATCATCCGGAAAATCAACGACGCGGGGCTGAAGGTTCACATGCAGCTTCTCACCAACGACGAGCAGGTGGAGGGCTTTCACTGGACCCCGGAGGCCCTGCGGGAGGTCCGGATGGAGATGGACGCGATGCTGGACCGTTATCCCAGGACGGTCATTTCCTGCCGGTACTACCACGAGATCATCTGCACGGGAAAGATGATGGGCCGATCCTTCGGATGGAGTGAGTGCCCCTCCGTGACAGAGCCCCTGGACAACCGGGATCCGAAGCCGAAACGGCTCATCCGGTTCATCCGCTGGGCCGCCGATCTCCAGACGATGCACCGCTGCTGCACCAGTGCCACCCGGGACTGCTCCATCTGCAAGGACGGGGCCGCCCACATGAGCTGGGTCATGGTGAACAAACGCGAGCACCTGCGCTCGACCGGGGATCTTAAGAACTGGATCGAGGTGTACGAGATGTTCGCCAAGCTCTACGGATTCATCCCCTGGTGACGACCCGCCGAACGCCTTTGCGAATTTTAAGGACGGAATGCACCCCGATCAACGCCCCGTCATTCTCGGATACGATGCCGTTTCCCCCCTGGGTGTGGAGTGGGAGGACCAGTGGCGGCGAGCCGCAGGAGGCGACAGCGGCATCGGTTCCCTGACCCGCTTTCCCCTCAGGGAGGGATTTCCCGTCCGGGTGGCCGGCCAGGTGGACGAGTTCGACGAAACCCCCTATCCCTTTCTGAAGCCGCGGGAGATGGCACACTGGACGTCGCCGATTTTCCGGCACGCCCTCCTTGTGGTCCATCGGGCGCTCCGTCGGGCAGGCGTTGAAATCACAGGCGAACTGGCGCCCCGGGTGGCGGTCACCTTCAGCACCGCCGTGGGCGGCCTCGATGCCGTCATTTCCGCCGACCGCCTCCTTGTCTCGGAGGGACGGCTGCCCCATCCCTTCACGAACGCCAATTCCTGCGTCAACATGGTGGGCGGAAAGGTGTCCATCCTGACGGGGGCCACGGGCCCCATCTGCTCCCCCATCACGGCCTGCGCGACCGGATCTTCCTCCCTGATCCTGGGGGCGATGTTCCTTCGGCAGGGTATGGCTGATGCGGCGATCTGCGGGGCCGTGGATTTTTCACTGGTCGAGCCCATCGTCGCCGGCTTCGCCACGATGAACGGGGCCTACCGCCCCAAGGAGGGCCGACCGGAGGAGGATCCCCGCGCCGTGAGCCGTCCCTTTTCCCGGAATCGCCGGGGATTCGTAATCTCCGAGGGGGCCGGATGCTTCATCCTGGCCACGAAGGCCTTCGCCCGGGCCCATGGAATTCCCTGGCGGATCGAGGTGGCCGGCTGGGGAATGACCTCCGACGCCTACCACTTTGTGGCCCCCAAAAGGGAAACGATCCGGCGCTGCATGGCCGAGGCGATCGAACACGCCGGCATCGCACCCGGCGACGTGGACGCGGTGAACGCGCATGCCGCCTCGACAAGGGTGGGCGACAAGGTGGAGGCGGAGGCCCTGGGGGATCTCTTCGGGGACAGGATTCCCCCCGTGTCGGCCAACAAGTCCCAGATCGGCCACGCCATGGGTGCTTCCAGCGCCATCGAGGCGATTCTCGGCATCGAGGGGATGCTCCGGAACACCCTTCTGCCGACCATCAATTACGATGCGGACCCGGAGATCTTCCTGGACTGCGTCCCCGGGGAGGCCCGCCGCGGGGAGCAGGAGTTTCTCCTGAAGAACGCCTTCGGATTCGGCGGCTGCAACGCCTGCATCGTCTTCCGGAGGTCCGGATAGAATGCGACCCCCGAGGAACAGACGCGTCTTCATTGTCGGATACGGCGCTGCCACGCCCCTGGGGGGGACCCTCGCCCTGACCTGGGACCGGGCCGTCCGCGGCGAGGCGGGCTTCCGGACCATCACCCGCTGTCCGGTGGAAACCGCGTCGAACATCGTCGGCGAGATCCCCGACTGGGACCCGCGCTCCTACCGCTTTGCCAGCGCCAAGGAGGTCTACAACTGGAACGCTGCCTTCGTGCTGCTCACCATGGCCCTCTGCAAGGAGGCTCTGGAGAGTGCAGGCCTGGCCATGGATGCCGGGACGGCGCCGCGGACGGCCTGCCTCGTCGGTTCGGCCCTCAACGGAACGGTTGCCTTCCGGGTCGCGTCGGAACAGCTCCGGGAGAGGGGGCCCCTCCGGGTAAGCCCCTACCTGCTTCCCAATCTCTGCGCCAACCTGCCTTCCGGCAAGGCGGGCATCCTCCTGGGCTTCACCGGCCCCGTCTTTTCCCCCCAGGGGGCCTGCGCGTCTGGAAATCACGCCATCGGCCTCGGGGCCCGGATGATCCGGGACGGAGACTGCGATTTTGTCCTTGCCGGGGGCGTGGACATGCCGATCCTGCCGGAGCTGGTGCACGGCTTCGAAAACATGAACGCCACCATCAAGGTCGGCCCGAAGGACCGGGCCTGGAACAATCCGTCCCTCGCCTCGCGGCCCTTCAGCCGCGACCGGCGAGGCTTTGTCCTGGCGGAGGGCGGGGCCGTCCTCGTCCTGGCGGCGGAGGACTGCCTCG
>CAZXMK010000365.1:0-2769 GCA_964641935.1 uncultured Syntrophaceae bacterium | reverse complement strand
GTCCAGCATCTCGACCCCCATGACGATGTGTCCCACCAGCCGCCCCGCATCGGTGTACTCCACAATGCGGTCGTAGGAAAACTCGTGGACCTTGCCGATGTCGTGGAGGATACCACCAGTGATGAGAAGGTCCCGGTCGGCGCCGGGGTAGTGATCCGCCGCCCTCTCCAGGAGCCTCGTCACCGACAGGGTGTGCTCCAGGAGGCCCCCGATGGTGCTGTGGTGGAAACTCTTGGCGGCGGGGGCCCGCTTGAAGCGGCTCACGAGGGCCTCGTCCCGGAAGAAGGCCGTGAGGAGGGCCTTCAGGTGGGGGGTCGCGATCCGGTCCACGAAGCCCATGAGCTCGGCGAACATCTCCTCGGGATCGCCGGTACTCGCGGGAAGAAAATCCATCGGATCGACTTCGCTCTCGTCCAGTTTCTTGAGCCCCAGGACGTTGAGCTGGACGGCGTCCCGGTAGCTGACGGCCCGGGCGTTGACCTGGACGAAATCCCCTTTTTTGAAAGCCTGGTCCCATTCGGGGGCATGGTCCCAGACCTTGCCGTCCACCTCTCCCGTGCGGTCCTTCAGTTTGAGGCTGAGGTAGGGTGCCCCTTTCTGGGAAAAGGCCATGTTCTTTTCCGCCACCAGGAAGACATCGCTGACCTTGTCTCCCTGCCGGATATCCCGGACAAACACATTTTTCATGTCGTTCTTCCTATCCGTTCGTCGTGAGTATAGATGTTCATGGATCCCCTGCGGATCCTTCCGATCAGGGTGATGCCCGCACGCTCCGCGGAGCGGACCGCCTCCGTCGTGGGCGCGCCCAGGGAAAGCAGGATGGGGATTCCCATCACGATCGCCTTGGATACGATCTCCACGGAGGCACGCCCTGTCCGGACGAGGATCTTCTCCGAACCGTCGATCCCGTTCATCAGGGCGTAGCCGGAGAGCATGTCCAGGGCGTTGTGGCGGCCGATGTCCTCGCGGACGGCCAGAATCCCGTCCGGATCGGCCAGGGCGGCGCCGTGGGTGCCCCGGGTCCGTTCGTGGAGCACGCAGGCCTCCACGAGACCGTCGACGAGGCGCAGGATCTGGTCCGGCGAGATCGTCGGCGTCCCGGCCTTCAGGACGGGGCCGGCGGGCTGGCGGCGCCCGCTCCGCGCTCCGCTGGACGTGATGGTTTCTCCTCCGGTTGCTTCCTCTGCCGCGGCTGTCCCGCCGGTGCTCGTGATCTCCACCGTCAGGACCTCCCCCGGCCATGTCGGGTCCGGCGGCGCGTCGGGCAGCTGCTCGATGCGGCCGATGTCCCCGGCCCGCCCGATCCGGCCCTCGGAACGGAGAAAACCGACCGCCAGCTCTTCGGCGTGTTCTCCCGTGCAGGCGATGGCGGCCATGCTCCGCCCGTCCAGCCGGACTTCCAGGAGCACTTCCCGGATAACCGGCAGGCCGGTGGTCCGGAAGGTGCCCTCGCGGAAAACCAGGACGTCCATGATCTCAACCGGATCCGTTCTACGGGAGGTCATCCTTCTCCTTCTCCCGGAGGACCCGGTGGTCTCCCACCCGGATGGTCAGCTTCGACTGGTCGAAGTATTCCATCAGGGGGATGATGAATTTCCGGGACAGGCCCGTCAGGTCTTTGAAATCCGTTGGGTTTGCCTTGCCGGCCTTTCGGAGGAAGGCCCGGTAGTCCTCCCGGAGGCGCGCCAGGGCATCCCGGTGGAAGTGCAGGTCCTCGTTGATCCGGATCAGGATTCCCTCCTGAATGAGAACGCCCAGGATCTTGTCGGACTCCTTCTTCCGGTCCCGGAACCGCTCCGCGAACTCCCGGACCGTCGGCGGTGCATAGCCCGCTTCCTGGTAGATCTGCAGGATTTCCCCGCGGAGATCTTCGTGGCTGCCCTTCCAGTCCACCCGGTGCTCCTCCAGGCGGGCAGACTCCCTCTCCAGGAGTACCCGGCCGGCCTTCTCCAGGTCCCGGAGGGCGGAGGCGAAGAGCTTCTGCGGGATATAGGACCCGGCGGTGTTCCGCAGTTCCTCCCGCGGCATCCCTTCTTTCAGCGGGTTTTTTTCATGATAGGATCCGAGGGTCCGCAGGATTCGCTCCTGGACGTCGTCATGGGCGCTCCGGGACACGGCCCGCCACTCGTCCCGGTCCGTAAGGATCGCCCGGCGGTCCGTGAACAGCCTCTCCAGGGTCTTGCGCAGGGTTGCTTCCGGGATGCCCGTGCGGACCACGAGCTCGCTGATTGCCGCTCCGGCGAAGCCCGACCGGTCGAGGATGACGGACACCCGCTCCGCTTCACCACCCGACGCCAGGATCTCGAACTCCCGCAGGATTTGATCCCCATGGGCCTTGTGTTTCCGGGCCAGGGGATCCAGGATCGCTCCGCCGCCCAGGGTGGTGACGGGGGAATAGCTTCGGACGACGTAGCGGTCCCCGGCCAAGGCCACCACGGGGTTTTCGAGGAAGAACTGGGCATGGGCCTGCCGGCCCGGCGCCAGCTCCACCCCCTCCGGGAGGAGAATCCGGGCCATGGTCTCACTGGTTCCCGTGTGGAAACGGACCATCGTGCGGTTCTTGAGCTTCTTTTCCTGGCCTGCCAGGTACTGGAACACGGTGTCGATGCGGCGGGTCGGTTCGATGGTTCCCGGCCGCGCCAGCACCTCGCCCCGCTCGACGGAATCCCGGTCGAGTCCCTGGAGGTTGACGGCCGCCCGCTGCCCCGCCTCGGCCTCCGTCATGGTCTCGTTGTGCACCTGGATGCCCCGGACCCGGGCCTTCTGGCC
>CAZXMK010000364.1:664-2785 GCA_964641935.1 uncultured Syntrophaceae bacterium | reverse complement strand
TATTTCATTCCTGCTTCGGTTTGTTGTTGATGATGTCCCGGATCTCCCGCTTGAGGATCTTGCCCAGTGTTGTTTTCGGCAGCCCGTTGAAGAAGAAGATTCGCTTTGGCGCCAGGAACGATTTCATGTTTTCGTTCAGATAGGCCAGGAACTCCTCTTCCGTGGTCTCCATTCCCGGCTTCCGGGTAATCGCGGCGGCCACTTCCTCCCCGAACTTCTCGTCCTTCATGCCGATAACGGCGCACTCCATGACGGCGGGATGCTTGTAGAGGATTCCCTCAACGACTCCGGGATCGATGTTTTCGCCTCCCTTGATGATCAGGTCCTTCTTGCGGCCGGTGATGTAGAGCTCCCCGTCCTCGTCGAGCCGCCCCAGGTCGCCCGTGTGGAACCAGCCGTCCTTCAGGACCTCGGCCGTCTCCTGCGGCTTGTTCCAGTACCCCTTCATGACGACGGGTCCCTTGCAGATGACTTCTCCCTCCATTCCGCGGGGAACTTCCCGGCCGTTGTCATCGACGATGAGGAGGCTCATGGAGGCGATCGGGTATCCGGCGCTCCCCGGCTTGATGCGCCGCTCGTGGTGCGGACGGGTGATGGTGCCCGCCGTCTCGGTGCACCCGTAGGAAATCCGGATGTCCGCTTTGAAGAGATTCATTGCCTGCACCTGTGTCTCCACGCTGAGGGGGCCGCCGGCGGAGATGAACATCTTCGTCGCCGACAGGTCGTCCTTCTTGGGATCGAACACCATCATCATGTAGACGATCATGGTCGGGACCAGGGGGGTGAATTCGAGCCGGTGCTCGCGGATGGCGTCCAGCACCTTCCGCGGATCGAAGGGCTGCATCATGTAGGTGATGGAGCCGACGTAGTTGCCCTCCAGGCAGGTGAGGACCCCCAGGATGTGATTCATGGGAACGGTGACCAACCCGGTCGACATGTACTCGCACCCTGTGTAGACGACGCCGTTGCGCATCTGTGCTTCCATGGACCGGTGGGTGATCATCACCCCCTTGGGAACGCCTGTCGTGCCGGACGTGTACATGAGGATGGCCACGTCGTCCGCGTCCACCGTCTCGATGTCCCCCCCGCCTTCGGCGTCTTTCAGGACATCCGCATAGGACACCGTCTCGTCGAGGGTCTCGCCGCCGATGACGACGATCTGACCGACCGACGCCACCCCCTTTGCAGCCTCCAGGATTTTCGGCAGCAGCATCGTCTCCGTGATGATCACCCGGGCGCCGGAGTCTTCCAGGATGTAGCGGATCTCCACCGCCGTGAGCAGGAACACCACCGGCAGGTAGATCGCGCCGCACCGGTTGATGCCGTTGATGATCTCGGGGATCTCCGGCACGTTGCTCACGACCGTGCAGATGGAGTCTCCCCGCTTTATGCCTGCCTTCCTCAGTCCCGCGGCCAGGGCCTGCGCCCGGCTGCGGATTTCCGTGTTTTTGATCCGCCGGGGGCCGTCGTTCCCCAGGAAAACGAACTGCTCATACTCGCCGTAGGTCTCGATGTTGCGATCCAGAAAGCGCGCGATGTTGCGATTCATGGGCAAAGTCCCCCCTTTGGAAGATCGGATGAACGGGGGCGGAGGGTTTGCAGCCCCCCCCTGCCCCCGAGTGAATCCCTGCCGGTATGGCGTTACCTGCCCTGCCTGGCCAGGATCTCTTCCGCGCAGATCATGGCAGAGCTGGCGGCCGTGTTCATCCCGACGCCCCGTCCCGTGTAGCAGTCGCCGGCAAAATACAGCCCCGGCACCTCAGGCAGGAAAACGGGAAGCCGGTAGCGCCCGGTCATCCCGGGTGAGCGGCTCAGGCCGTCGATCCCGATGGTGAAGCCGTCCTGCCGCCATACCAGGTCCTGCTCCACGTTGGGGAACATCTTCTTGACGACCCCCCAGAACTGCTCCAGGGTCTTCTTGCGGAACTCCGCGTTCCCGATCTGCGCCGGCGTGCCGCAGGCCCCGATGAAGGCGATCATGTGCCCCGGGGGCGCAATCGTGTCGTCGAAGTTCGTGTGCCCCAGGATCTGCAGGGGCAGCCCCACGCCGGGCACGCGCCAGGCGGAGAGGTAGCACTTGTCATCGAACAGGGGCGCCCTGGTCCCGATGGTGAAGCCCGT
>CAZXMK010000364.1:0-653 GCA_964641935.1 uncultured Syntrophaceae bacterium | reverse complement strand
GGACGCGCTGGTCTCGAACTCGCATTCCTTCATGCGCTTCGCCCAGGCCGGGGCGAACTGCGCCATCTCGTCCATGGAAAGGAACCGGAGCACGTTCCAGATGGGCGCGGCGATGACGACGATCGGCGCGGAATATGCGCCGTCATCCGTCACGACCTCCGTCATCTGCCCTTTCCGGACGTTGACCTTCCGGATCGGCGTCCCCAGGTTGAGCGTTCCTCTCCTCTCGCGGTAGGCCGCCTCCATGGCTGCCATCATCGTCGCGACGCCGCCCAGGGGCATCCGCACCGCGTTGAAGGGAAGGTCCGGGCTGATGGAGACGCGGATCTGGTCCCGGTAGATGTGGATGAACTCGCCCGCAGAGATGATGTCCGACTCCGTCAGGGTCGTCTGGACCATGCCGACGGTCTTGCAGAACTCGGCGATCTTGGGCGACTTCACCTTTTCATCGAGAAGCTTTGTCAGCGAGACGTTGTCGTAGTGGTCAATGATCTCGTCCGTGGCGGAGCCGATCCACTTCTGCAGGTCCAAGAGCTCCTGTTTTTCGCGCGCCGAGAGGTTGAGGTACTCCATCATGGGCTTCCACGTTCCGTCTTCGTCGTAGAACATGAAGCCCTCCAGGTTGTGGGACCAGGGGATCTCCTTTCCCAGGA
>CAZXMK010000363.1:0-2813 GCA_964641935.1 uncultured Syntrophaceae bacterium | reverse complement strand
AAGGCGGCCTCGTACTCTTCCAGGGGCCGGGAACCGGCCGGAGGAAGGATCATGGACGTCTTGTCTTGCATCTCAGGAATCCGATCTCTCACCACGCCGCCAGCGTTTCCCGGCACGCGGTCAGGGTTCGCTCGAAGTCCTCCTCCATGTGGGCAAAGGACACAAAGCAGGCCTCGAACTGGGACGGCGGCAGGCTGATTCCCCGTTCCAGCATCCCCCGGAACCAGCGGGCAAAAGCCTCCGTGTCGCTCTTCGCGGCCGTCGCATAATCCGTCACGGGACCGGGGTTGAAAAAGACGGTAAACAGGGATCCCGACCGGTTGATCGTCACGGGAATCCCCTTTTCGCCAAAGAGGGCATGCAGGTCGAAGCAAAGGCTGAAGGTCTTGCGGTCCAGCGACTCGTAGTGCTCCTCGTTCTCCTTCAGAATCCGGAGCGTTGCCAGCCCCGCCGCCATGGCCAGGGGGTTTCCCGACAGGGTGCCCGCCTGGTATACCGGCCCGGCTGGAGCCAGATGGTCCATGATGTCGGCCCGACCCCCGAAGGCGCCCACGGGAAGGCCGCCTCCGATGATCTTCCCGAGGCAGGTCAGGTCCGGTGCGATGTCCCGGACGGTCTGCCAGCCGCCCCAGGCGACGCGGAATCCGCTGATCACCTCGTCGAAAATGAGGAGGATCCCCCGCTCCCGGGTGAGGTCCCGTAACGCCTCGAGGAACCCCGGTTTCGGAGGTACAACGCCCATGTTTCCCGGCACGGGCTCCACGATCACGCAGGCCATCTCATCGCCGTGGGCGGCCAGCGCGGCTTCCAGCGCCGCCGGGTTGTTGAAGGGCACGGTGACGGTCAGCGCCGCCAGTTCCTTCGGCACGCCGGGACTTCCGGGAATCCCGACGGTGGCGACGCCCGAGCCGGCCTTGACCAGAAGCGAATCGGCGTGGCCGTGGTAGCAGCCCTCGAACTTCAGGATCTTATCCCGCCCGGTGAATCCCCGGGCAAGGCGGACGGCGCTCATGACGGCCTCCGTCCCGGAGGAGACCAGTCGGACCTTCTCCATGGACGGGAAGGTCTCCACGAGGAGCATGGCCATCTCCACTTCCCCGGGCGTCGGGGCTCCGTAGCTCGTTCCCCGGGCGGCAGCCTCGGCAATGGCGGCAACAACGGTCGGGTGGGCATGTCCCAGGATCATGGGCCCCCAGGAACCGACGTAATCGATGTACTCCTTCCCCTCCACGTCCCGGATCCGTGAACCCTTGGCCTGCTCCACGAAAAACGGCATTCCGCCGACGGACCGGTAGGCCCGGACGGGGCTGTTGACCCCCCCGGGAATCAGCTCGCAGGCCAGGTTGAACCAGTCTTCCGATGTCCACGCCATGTCAGAAATACTCCATGCTGGTTTTTTTCAGTTCTTCCACGCTGGTGAGAACCAGATAGCCGGATGCCCCCGCCCGGTCGGCGAGTTCTTCCAGAAATCCGGCGCCTTCGCCCTCCCGGAAGTGAACCATGGTAAAGAGGCTGTAGCGGCCGAGAAACATCGGCTCCCGGCGGTAGCAATGGGTCACTTCCCGGCGGGACGCGAAGATCCTGCCCGCCTCGTCGCACCGCTCCTCCGGCACCTCCCAGGCGACCATGGAGTTCCGGGTATATCCGGCCCGCTGATGACGGAGTACCGCCCCGAACTTCCGGACGATCCCCTCCGACTTCATGGCCCGGAGCTCCTCCAGGACCTTCTCTTCCGTCGTCCCGGCCGCCTTCGCCACGTCCCGGAAGGGCCGTTCCGTCAGGGGCAGGTCCCCCTGGAGGAGGGCGGCGACGGAGGTGCGGACAGGATCGGCGGGCATCGGCAAATTTCCTTTTTCAGGTAGAAAGTTGCGGACTTCCATGTCATGAATCCCCGAAAAAATCAAGCCTCGCGCCCCCGGCGAGACAGCCGTGAAAGATCCGCCTGATGGCTGCCTGGCGAAGCGCTGAACGCCCGGCCCCCGGTGCTGCAAATTGCTCTCACGGACAGACACAGGAATACCGAACCTGGAATATCAGCGCGTGTCCGGATTCTGACGGTCGATCAGATCGAGGATCTCTTCATTGGGAGGGATATCGGCCATCGAATGGCCGTAATGCACGTACCGTAGCGTGCCGGACCGGTCGATCAGCATCTGCGCGGGCATCCGGCCCAGCTTGAAAATCTTCACCTCCTGGCCGTACAGTTTCAGGACGGTATGAGCGGGATCGGGCAGCCCGACAAACGGCAGCTTTTCCTTCTCCCAGTACTTCCGGAAGGACCCGGCATCCTCCGGCCCGACGACAAGGATTTCCGTTTCCAGTTCCGCGAAGCGCTGATAGTCCCGGCGCAACTGCGCCATGTGCCGGCGGCAGAACGGTCAGATGAATCCGCGGTTGAAGACCACCAGGACGTTCTTCCTGTTTCGATAATCCGAGAGCGAAATGCTTTTCCCATTGAGATCGGGCAGCGTGAAATCCGGTGCGCGGGTGTTCAGCTCGACTCTGGCCATCGCCTTCTCCTCTCTTATCCGTTGCGGGAAGGCCGCGATCCCGAACCTCAGACCGCGGCGCCCTCGCTCCCTTTCAGGGGTAATCCTGCCGCGTGGGCCGAACCGTGATGTTGCTGACGTGGACGTGAGGCGGCTGGGTAACCACAAAGTGGATTGCCTCCGCCAGATCGCTTCCCGTCAGGAGCGGACCGAATGTATCCTTGAAAAAATTTACGGTTTCCGCACTGTGTCGCGCCACCGCCTGAAAACCGCTGAGTACCACGCCCGGCTCGACCAGGGATACGCGAATCCCTTTCGGTCCCA
>CAZXMK010000362.1:0-2863 GCA_964641935.1 uncultured Syntrophaceae bacterium | reverse complement strand
AAATCTCGCGGACGGCCGAGAGCAGTTACGACGGGTACGAGTTTTCGGGTTATGCCGAGGCGGGCTACAGGCTGCAATCACGAGGCTTCCAGATCATGCCGGTTGTATCCTGTCAGGCCCTCCGCCATCACCGGAACGGCTTCCGGGAGAGCGGTGCGGATTCCCTGAATCTGATCTCGGAAGGCGAAGATACGGAATCGCTGCAGACTTCCCTGGGCGTGAAGATCAGCAAGACGTTCAATGCCGGCGATAGGCTGACGTTAACGCCGGAATTCTCCGCCCGCTGGATCTATGAATTCGGCGATCCGGAGGCGCTCCTGAATGCCCGATTTACTGGTGCGCCGGCGGTCTCATTCACCGTGTACTCCGACAATGCCCGCCGGAGCAGCGCCGCCGCCACGTTGGGGGTCACCGGCGACATGGGAAAAAGCCTCGGCTTCTTCCTCCATTACGACGTCGAGCTGAGAGAGCGCCAGGCCAGCCACGCCGCGAGCGGCGGCCTGCGATACAGCTGGTAACTTATGAGAAAGTATTCCTGCTGCAATTTTTCCATTGAGAAAGGTAGATCATGAAGAGAAACATCGGTCCCTGCGACATGTTTTTCCCCGTTCCCGCGGCCCTGATCGTAAGCGGAGAGGAGGAGCAGGCAAACATCGCCACCGTGGCCTGGATCGGAATCCTAAGCTCCGAGCCTCCCACAATCGGAATCTCCCTCCGAAAGGACCGCTATACCCTCCAATTGATCCGCAAGGGGCGTGAGTTCAGCGTCAACATCCCTTCGGAAGACCTGTCGATCCAGGTCGATTACTGCGGAATCATCTCCGGGCGCGACGCCAACAAGTTCGAGGCGACCGGCTTCAAAACGGATGCCTCGCTCTATATCAGGCCGCCCCTGATTCGGGATTGTCCATACAACCTGGAGTGTGTCGTAGTGGGCGAAGAGGAGATCGGGGATTTCGTCCTGGTCATGGGAAAGATCGTCGCCAACCATATCGACGAGAACCTGCTGTCTCCGGAAGGCAAAGTGGAGATAAGCGCCGTCAGGCCGCTGGTGTACTGCGCCGGCCCCAGGGAATACTGGAACCTGGGCTGCAAGCTGGACGATGCATATACGGTCGGTTTGATGATGGATGTGGCTGAATAGAAGTGAGTGGAATAAACTTGATTGATAAGATGCCGTCGGGAGCGGAGAGAAGGAATAGCGACAGCGAGAAGGGGGGAATACAGTGAAGACAATCGGCTTGATCGGGGGGATGAGCTGGGAATCGACCATTCCGTACTATCGGATCATCAACGAAACCGTGAGGGAGCGGCTGGGAGGGCTTCACTCCGCCAAGGTTCTTCTCTACAGTGTCGACTTTCACGAAATCGAGCGGCTGCAGCGTGATGGGAAGTGGGACGAAGCCGGTGATGTTTTGGCCGGAGCAGCATGCTCCCTGCAGAACGCCGGTGCCGACTTCATCGTGCTATGTACGAACACCATGCACAAAGTAGCCGAGCGGATTCAAGACGCCACGGACGTTCCCTTTCTCCACATCGCCGATCCCACGGCCGAGGAGGTCAAGCGCAGCGGATTCTCCACCGTGGGCCTGCTGGGCACCCGCTTCACGATGGAACAGGATTTCTACAAGGGGCGTCTCCTGGATCGGCATGGCATCGAGGTCATCATTCCGCATGAAGAGGACCGCGAGCTCGTGCACAGGGTCATCTTCGAGGAGCTGTGCCTGGGAAGGGTCCTGGAGAGCTCGAATCTGGAGTTCCGGCGCATGATCGGCGATCTCGCCGATCGGGGAGCCCAGGGAATCATTCTCGGCTGTACCGAGATCCAGATGCTGGTCAGCCAGCAAGACTCGGACGTCCGCATCTTCGACACCACCTCCATTCATGCACGCGGGGCGGCGGAGTGGGCGCTGGCAGGCTGCTGAATGTGCAGTCCGCTGAATTTCATTCGTCCTCCGGTACGGCATTCGTTGCGTCTCGTGATCCGGATTCCGGACAATCCGGCCGCCGGTCGCATGTTTCAACCGTCCGGAACGGTGTCTTCTCCGGCAACCCGCAGTTCTCCTTTTATGTTATGCCGCAAGAATGTATAGTCCGCATCACATTTCATCCCTCCGATCCGGAGCCTTAAGTCCATGAGAGAGTTTTTCCGATTCGAGGAGCGCGGTACGAACCTGAGGACCGAACTTTCCGCGGGAGTCACCACGTTTCTGACGATGGCCTACATCATCTTCGTGAATCCCGGCATTCTCTCCGCCGCCGGGGTTCCCTTTGCCGGTGCCGCAACCGCCACGGCCCTCGGAGCGGCCTTGATGTGCATCTGCATGGGCCTGGTGACAAACCGCCCGCTGGCTCTTGCCTCGGGGATGGGTCTGAACGCCGTCATCGCCTTCGGCGTCATCGGCTTCCAGCAGGCCAATGTCCCCTGGCAGGTGGGAATGTCGGTGATCTTCCTGGAAGGCGTCCTGATTCTGATCCTGGTCCTTTCGGGTCTCCGGGAAGCGGTGATGAATGCCATCCCGATGGATCTCAAACGGGCCATCGGGGTGGGCATCGGCCTTTTCATCACCATCATCGGGCTGAACGGGGGCGGGATCATACGCCCGGCGCCGGTCACACTCGTTGCCCTGGGCGACCTTTCCCAGAAGTATGTATGGGTCTCCTTCGTCGGCCTCTTCGCCGTCCTGATCTTCAAGACGATCGGGATCAGGAGCTATATCCTCTTCGGAATCCTGGCGGCGACGCTGGCGGCGCTGTTCCTGGGCGTGGCAAAACCTCCTTCCGGAATCGTGGGGCCGCTCGATTTCCAGACGTTCTTCGGGCCTTTTCAGCAAATCGACGGCTCGTATGCCGTACTCCGGGT
>CAZXMK010000361.1:0-2870 GCA_964641935.1 uncultured Syntrophaceae bacterium | reverse complement strand
TCCCCGGTGGCCGACTCCACCAGACGGCGGATTTCCTCTATCGTCGGGCCCGACTGCTTTCCCCACCCTCGTTGCTTCGCTCCCTCAACCGTAACGAGGGCGTCCTCCGCTCTCAATTCCTGGTGAAGGGGAATCTCCGGGTTTTCGGCATCGTAGAATCCTTCCGGCTTCCCGGTTTTTTCGTCGAGTTTTCCCGCCACGCACCAGAATCCCTTCTTCACGCCCTCGCAGGCGATGGTTCGCAGGAATTCCTGGTCTTCCAGGACGGGCCAGCCGCGGTCCACGTGGAACTTCTCCCTGATATGGCCCAGAAGGATGTAATCGCGCACTTCGAAGAAAAGGGACTTGAGCCCGAGGAGGACTTCCTTCGTCACGGGGCCGACAGGAATGATCTCTGCGTTTTCCTTGAGGACGGTGCGGATCTGCTCGAACTGCGCGTCTCCGCCTTCCCCTCCGGCGGTCCGGATTTCCTTGAGGGCGAAGATTCCATCTTTGACCGGGTAGGCCAGATGTCGATAGACGAGACTCACCCGGCTTTCGAGATCCTTTTCCAGTTTCGGGAAATCGATTTCCCGGACCTGCGAAGCGGAAATTCCGAAATTTTGCGGGGTATCCTTCAGAATTTTCGCCGCCAGGACATTCCGCGTCAGAGCATACAGTTCAAGCCTGGCTCTTTCGCGTATCTCATCCCCTTCCGGGATGAGACGCGCTTCCTCGCCGGGACGGATGATTCGGGCCGTTTCCGGGATGAACAGAAAGACGCTGTTCTGGTACATGCGAGGGGTTCCTTTGCCCGCGCTGGTGACGAAGTCGGCGGGATCCACCTCGGCGATCCGGATGGAGAGGACTCCGAGCAAGGGACGCTCCTGGCAGTCGGGAAGGTCCTGTGGGCCAATGACATCCGTTTTGACCAGGAAGCCCTGCCGGCTCTTTCCAAACAGGGTTCGGGCCTTGGACTCCAGCTCCGTCAGGATCTGCTCTTCGGTGACCGCATCGCGGATCCTCGAGAGCGCCAGGTTGACGTTCGGCTCCGAAACGGCGTAGAAAAGCCCCTTGTTTTCCCTGAGGTAAAACGCTTTCGTTTTGATGTCCTCCAGAGCCTGCTTCACCTGGGCGGGAGTCAGGCCCGGAAGAGCCGCGGAGAGCAGGGCGTCCGGCTCATTGATCCCGAAGACGGGGCTCGCCAGGCCTTCGGCCTGGCCTGCGAGGCTGTTCAGGAAAACGGTCTTCCATGTCTGGACATGGTACGGAATCTTGTCCGGGTGGGGGTTCTCCTGGTCCGCCCGTTCGGCGTTGGAACGCCCCCCTTGGAGCCCCGGGGTGTCCGCGGTCCCGATGTCCGCATTGAGCACGGGGATCATGGAGGTGTTGTCCGTTCGGCCCAGAAGCTCGTCCACGGTCCGGGAATCCATGAAATCCAGGAGCCCCGGATGGATCATCGGCGCATCGGTTCCCGATTTCCAAAGGGCCCGCACCGCGAGGGCGAGGATCCGCAGGACGCCGCGGGTCTTCTGGAAGGTCGGGACGGTGGAGAGCTTCTTGTTCAAAAGGTCCAGCATCGCAGGATGGAACGGGTAGGTTCGGCGCATCTCCTCCAGGAAGGGTTCCAGCTGGAGGCTCCCGGGCAGAAGGGATGCGCTCCGCTCGTAGAGCAGCCTATACTCCTCCACGGTGCGGCGGGCTTCTTCCCGGTCGATGTGTTCAAAAAGCCGCTTTCCGAGGACAGCGGAGAGGTCCTTTGCCTTGACGGGCACCACGACGGTTTCGCTTCGGGCCAAAACCGTGGTCAGCTCACCGGCGGCGCCCTGTTGCAGCGTCAGGGCGTGGTTGGGATCCACCGCCTGGCCGGAGAGTTCCGAAAGGGTTTTGGAAAGCTCGGCGGTCTGTGCGGAAAATGCGTCATGGAGCCCCGCCAGGGTGACGACGAGGGCGAGGCCCGGATGCTGCGCGGCGTAGTTCAAGAGCGACATGAAGAACGTCGCAAGCATGGTCTTGGCCCGCGGGTAGGCGACGGCCCATCGGGCTGCGTAATGCGCCAGCTCGTCGATGAGGATCAGGACCCTGCGGCCGGCGAAGATGCGGTCGAAAAAGGCTTCGTCGGGGGAATCGAGGCGATCCAGATAGAAAGCCGCTTCGTTGCAGAGTTCGGTTCCGCCCAACTGACGGGCGATCTCCGTCCACAGAGGATACGGTTTCAGTTCGGTCCCCCTGGCCTCCTTGACGGGAACGAGATCCCCGGCGATGGCGACAACGTCGATGCTTCCCGGCTCCGGAAGGAGATTTTCTCCGATGAACTCAGAAACATAGGGAGCCAACTCTTTTCCCTTTTTCGCAAGGTGAAGGCAGGCGATGAGGGTGTGGGTCTTGCCTCCGCCGAAGCCGGTTTCAAGCCGCTTCAGGGCCGAGGCGGTGGAATCGCCGCCGAGACGGGAAACGACATCCCGAAGCACGAGCTTCATCTCTTCGGTGAAGTGTGTCCCTTCAGAAAAGAACGTGTCCGCATCCGTGTAGATCGGGTGCCCGGATTTCTGCCCCTTGTAGAAATTGGCGACCTGGTTCAGAGAGGCCGTGAAGATTTCCAGGTTGATGGATCCGGAAAGAAGGTCTTTTCTGGGTTGACACGATTTCAGCACGCCCACGGCAATTCCTCCCCGTTTGTGAATATGATTCCGGATGCGCGAACTTGTCCATTTTAACCCGATTAAGTGTTGAGCGCCAGAAGAACGGGGATAAAAACGTTCCGTGAGATCGGAGATAGAAATTTTTTCGCGGCTTAACGCTGGTGCGCAATTCGTCTCAACGGTGCGCCTCGGCTACGAGCCGGAAGAGCGCTCCGTCGCCGTCGAAGGCCCACGGCCGCCCCGCCGTGA
>CAZXMK010000360.1:0-2883 GCA_964641935.1 uncultured Syntrophaceae bacterium | reverse complement strand
CGCCGTGTGGGCTTTCCCCGAGGGGTCCGTCGGGCGGTCCAGGAGGCCGATCGTGCCGATGACGGCCTTCTCCAGCTCCCCCGGGTCGATTCCCCGCCGGATTTCGTCGGGCACGCCTTCATAGACGTCCAGGGTCTCGACGAGATGGGGATCCCGGTAGGACAGGAAGGAGAACAGCCCGTTCATTGAGTCGTAGCCGCACATGCCGCCGTAGGCCCCGCCCTGGACCCGGATCCGCTTGTAGAGGTAGCCGCTCGACAGGTAGCGGGCCAGGACCATGAGGGCCGCCGCCTCCGGATCGCCGTGGACCGGCGCCGGCAGGACCCGGGCCACATAGTTCACGTCGGCGGGAATGGCGACCCCCGGGCGGGAGGGCTTCAGGGTTGTTTCAACGGAAGGCGACGTCTTCCCTGCAGGGAGATCCGTGATGAGGGCGTCCAGTTCCGCCGAGAGGATCGAGAGCCCTTCCCCGTCGGCGGCAAGGTCGATCATCAGGCCCGACCGGCGGAATACCGCCGTTTTCAGCCGGTTCAGCGTTTCCTCCAGGGATGCAGCGTCCCTGTCCAGGGATTCGGCTGTCCGGGCGGCAAAGCGGAGCTGGGAGCGCCCATGCCACTGCTCGTCCCGCCAGGCAGGCAGGCCGAGGGATGCCGCCGCCGCCATTTTGGCAAAGGAGTGTCCCGAGGGGATGACCGCCGCCTGGAGGCGGTTCTTCTTCTCCAGTACGAGGTCCCGCATGCGGGCCCGGTCGCCCAGGTCTCCCGCCAGGAGGAGATCCTTCAGGATCGCCAGGGCGTCCGGGACGTTCCGGTAAAGGGCCTTTCCCTCGACGATCAGCTTCTGCCAGGTCCCTTCCCCCTTCCGTCCGAAGCCCGCCGAGAGGGAGAAGCGGAGGCCGCCCGTCTTCAGGGCGAGCCGCTTGGCCATCTCCTCGTAGGATCGGCCTGCGGCGCCCATGTTGAGGGTCAACTTCCCGAGGAGGGGCAGGAGGGGCTGGAGGTCTTCCGGTACGTCCGCAATGTCGAAGGCCAGGGACCAGTATGCGATGCCGTTGGTGTACAGATCGTGTAGCAGGGTCGGGACGCCCGCCAGCAGGGTCGCCTCCGTGGGAATGAATTCCGGCTCGGCGGGAATGTCCGCAACCCGGAGCCTGGGCAGGGTCGCCGCCGCCTCGGGCGGGTCCGGCTCCGACTGGTAGCGCCGCAGGTCCCCCGCCTCCCGCCGGATCCGTTCCATGTCGCCGTCGGACAGGGTTGTGCGCAGCCGCTCCATCCGTTCCCGAAAGGCTGACTCCCGCTCCTCCTGCACGGTCGCGCTCGGTTCGAGGACGGCCAGGAGGCGGTGGGGGTTCTCGATCAGCCATGTCCGGGCGGTTTTTTCGAAGAGGCGGGGATCCGCCTCCCATCTCCGGCGGATGCCGCTGATGATGGCCGGGAAATTAAGGCCCGCCAGGGGGTCGCCCCCGTACAGCCAGCCGTGGAAGGCCCGTCCCATCAGCGTGATCCCGTAGGGGTACGTTTTCCTTTTGATTTCCCGTCCGTGAAACTCCACCTGGTGCAGGGTTCCCTCGATCAGTTCCCTGTCGAACCCCTTCTCCGTTTCAACCTTCAGGGTATCCAGGATCAGCCTCTCGATCTCGGCGACCTTCTCCGGGTCGGTTCCCCGGAGGCCCGTGGAGAAGAAGGTCTGCTTCAGGTCCCGCTCCATGCCCGTCACGGGCGACAGGTCCTCGCCGAGGCCCGAATCGACAAGGGCCTTACGGAGCGGCCCCGCGGCGCTGCCCACGAGGATTCCCGCCACGATCTCCAGGAGGACGGCCGTCTCGGAATCCCGGCTGTCGGAGAGCATCCAGGCGATGTTGACGGTGGTCTTCCGCTCCCGGGGCTCGTCCTTGCCGACGGGGTAGAAGGCCCGGACCGACCGGGGCTCCGTCCAGCGCTCCTGCCCGGGGATCTCCTCCGCGGCCTCCGTCCGCTCCGCGCCTTCAAGAATCGTTTTCAGGAAGGCCAGGTGCTCCTGCGGCGGGATGTCGCCGTAGAGGAAGAAGAAGGCGTTCGACGGGGCGTAGCGGGCCCGGTGGAACGCCCGGAACTGCTCGTAGGTCAGGGAAGGGATTTCATCGGGGCTGCCGCCGGAGTCGTGGACGTAGGGGGTCGCGGGGTACAGGCTTTCCTGGATGGCCTTGTACAGCAGGGACTCCGGGGATGAATAGGCGCCCTTCATCTCGTTGAAGACGATGCCCGAGACGGTCAGGCCGCCGGCGGGGTTGCCCGGATCCGCCGGCTCCAGGTGGTGCCCTTCCTGCCGGAAGGTCTCCGGGAGCAGGCGGGGATGGAACACCAGGTCCGCGTAGACCCGGGCGAGGTTGTAGAAATCCGCGGGGGTCTGGCTGGCCACGGGATAGACCGTCTTGTCGGGATAGGTGAAGGCGTTGATGAAGGTCTGCAGCGAGCCCTTCATCAACTCGTTGAAAGCGTCCTTCACGGGATAGGTCCGCGAGCCCGCCAGGACGGAGTGCTCCAGGATATGCGGGAGGCCCGTCGAGTCCGCCGGAGGCGTGGGGAAGGCGACGGCGAAGAGGTTTTCCCGGTCCCGGCTGTGGAGATGGAGGACCCGGGCCCCCGTCTTCTCGTGCTCCATCAGGTAGGCGGTGACGCGGATGTCCTCGACGGGCTCCACGCGGTGCACGCGGAATCCTTCGTGAATGTCGCCCGTTGCAAGGACCGGCGCGGGACTGCTGTTTTGATCGGACATGGCTGCCTCCCGTATTGTGTGGATTTCACGAAGGCTCTCTATAGCCTACCTCCGGGTGCGGCGCAACGGCCGGAAATAATCTCTTGACAGGGGAAAGGGGAGAGAGTATCCAACCAAACAGTTTAACCA
>CAZXMK010000359.1:1601-2883 GCA_964641935.1 uncultured Syntrophaceae bacterium | reverse complement strand
CGGGATTCATCCCCAGTGCCTCCATCAGTGCCAGTTCCGTGTCCGTCTCGTTTTTCTCCGGTGGATGCCGGAGGAGCCGGCACCCCCGTGCGGAGAAGAAGCGCGCCGTTTCGTCGTCCAGGGAGTCCATGTCTCCGACGATGGCCTCGGGAATCAGGTCCAGTTTCCGGGCATGGCGCGCCCCGCCGTCGGCGCAGAGGATCGCCGCGGGGCGGATCGAAACGACCCGCTCCCGCAGGAACTCCGGATCCGGCAGCGGTCCCCCCGCCAGGATGAAAACAATCCGCCCCATGCTCACTGCCTTGAAAAACCGTTCCCCGCAGAAAAACAACGGGGCCATCCCCTGTTCCGCGGGATATGGCCCCTTCCGTTCGTCCTATCTCCGCTCCCTACGCTGGCATGATCCAGGTCAGGTTCAAAGGGTATTCTCTCAGCCTCTGCGGCACCCCCGTATGTATGTTCTGATCCTTATTCCCCTTTCCAGGAAAAATCAACCGGATTTCGAAGCAGTTACGGAATGTTGAAAATCCGTCTCGTGTTCGCCGAAGTCGCCGCCGCCACCTCCTCCAGGGTCAGACCCCGGATCTCGGCCACCTTGCGGGCGGTGAACAGGACATGTGCCGGCTCGTTTCGCCTGCCCCGGTGCGCCTGGGGGGTCAGGTAGGGGCAGTCCGTCTCGACGAGCAACCGCTCCAGCGGGGTCCGCCGGACCACCTCGGCCAGCTTGTTGTTCTTCGGATAGGTCACCGGGCCGGCGATGGAGATGTAATACCCCCGGCGGACGCATTCCTGCGCCATGGCTGCATCGCCGGAAAAACAGTGGATGATGACGGGCTTCCGCCCCTTCCAGGAAAGGAGGGCTTTCATCGTCTCCGGGTGGGCGTCCCGGTCATGGATGATCACCGGCAGATCCAGTTCCGCCGCCAGATCGAGTTGCTCGGCGAAGCGGCGGATCTGGACCTCCCGGGGGGAGTGGTTCCGGAAGAAATCGAGGCCGATCTCCCCGTAGGCGACGACCTTCGGCTCCGCGGCCAGTTTCCGCATCTCGCGGTACATCTCGTCGTGAATGCCTTTCACGTCGTGCGGGTGGATTCCGATGGCAGCATAGATCTCCGGAAACTTCGCGGCAATGGCTACGGCCTTCCGGCAGTCCCTGAGATTCGTGCCCACCGTGACCATGGCGGCGACGCCGCTTTCCACGGCACGGCGTACGACCTCCTCCCGGTCGGGATCGAAATCCCGCATCTCGAGATGGGCGTGCGAATCAATCAGCATGGGAAAT